>JAJRXN010000060.1 GCA_024276295.1 Acidobacteriota bacterium | reverse complement strand
GCGGGGAGCTTCGGCGTCGACCTCGCGTGGCGCATGCGCCCGCAGCTCGACGTGATCGCGAGTCTCGGCGTGTTCGAGGGCAGCCAGACCCAGGGCTACCGGGACGCGGCGTTCGATCCGTTCCTCGACGGCGTGCTGCACGACTCGGAGCTGCGGACGACGCCGCTGACCGTCGGCCTGCGTGCCCACCTCGCCCGTCCCGACGCCGCGGTCCGGCCGTACGTCGGCGCGGGAGCCGGCTTCTACTGGTGGCGCTACCGCGAGTTCGGCGACTTCGTCGAGTTCGATCCGGTCGACCCCGCCAACGACCAGGTGATCACGGCGGCGTTCGAGGCGTCGGGCGTCACGCTGGGGTTCTACCTCCAGGCCGGTTTCGAGATCGCCGTCCGGCCGACCTGGTCGATCACCGTCGACGGCCGCTGGCACCGGGCCGAGGACGAACTCGGCGACGACTTCGAGGGATTCGGCGACATCGATCTGGGCGGTCGCGAGGTCTCGATCGGCGTGGCCTGGCACTTCTGAGCCGCGCGCCCGCCGCGCTCCCGGCCCCGGGAACGCGGCGGGTCCCCGCTGCCGCCTCCGCCCGAGCCGCGACCTAGTCTCGCTCCGGGCGGTCCGGCCGTCCGGGGAGGGCGCGATGCTCACGGCGATCGAAGGCGGCAGGGAACGCGGAGTCACCCGCAGCGCGGCCGCGGCGCTCGAGGCGTTCGTCTGCGAGTCGACCCGCACGCTGCCTGCCGGCCGGGCCGGCGAGGCGGTCGTTATCGCCGAGGTGCTGGCCAGCTTCCTCGTCGAGACGCTCGAGGCGCTGGGCGGGGAGTCCGGCGACCGCCCGCACGGTCCGGCGGAGGCGGACCTCGACGCCCTGCCGTCGGGCGTGCTGGTCCGCGCGGCCGGATCCTGCCTGAGGCTCTTTCCGTACCAGTGTGTCGTCAGCAGCTCCGTGCTGGAGATCCTCCAGCCGTCGATGCGCACCCTCGTGCTGTGGCTCGAGGCGCAGCGGGACGCCCGCGCCGCCGATCGCCGGGCGTTCGAACGGGACGTGCGCGCCGCGGGCGCCGCACTGGCGCACCATCTCGCCCTCCAGCGCGCCATCGAGGCGCTCGATGCTCCGGCGATCCATGGCGCGGGGACGGAACGGATCGTCGGGCACTTCGTCGTCACGCAGGTTCGGGACGCCGCGATCGAGGTCGTCGCACCGGAGCGCGATGCCGGCTGCCGCGTGATGCTCCCGGTGCGGCTCCCGGTCCGTTTCCGCGCCGGACAGGTCGTCAGCCTGGCGCTCCAGCGCACCGCGTTCGGTTGCCTGCCGCTCGCCGCGACCCTGCCGATCCGACCCGCCGCCCTCGACGAGCTGCTCGACCGCGGCCTGGCCTGGCTCGACGGGCCTCCGTCACGGCGGCGTCCCGTCCCGCCGTAGGCCCGAGTGCCGGGGCGGGCCGCGGACGCCATAATCCCGCCCCATGGCCCGGCTTCCCGCGATCCTCGGCGCGCTGGCGCTTCTCGTCGCTCCGGCGCTCGGCTGGCAGGGCCGTCTGCTCGCGCCGGACGGCTCGCCGATCTCCGGCGCGGTGGTCTCGATCGCCGGTCACCATGCGCAGGCGCGGACCGGTGCCGACGGCCTGTTTTCGATCGCCGGACCGTCTCCGCCGGTCACGCTGCTCGTCGAGCTGGCGGACGGCGCGACGCTCGCGGTCGACCTGCCCGCCCTGGCGGGAGGCGGCCCGACCGAGATCTTCATCGACCCGGCGCTGCACCAGGAAGTCGATGCCCTGGCGCGGCGCGAGATCGACCTCGAGGCGTCTCCCGGCACGGTTTCGCGGCTGATTGCGGCCGGCACCCTGGTCGACCGCGGCGAGACGACGATCCGCGCCGCCCTCGAGACCGAGCCCGGCACCGCGCCCGACACCTCGGATCTCGACGACGTGCCGGCGCTGCGGGGACTCTCCCGCGGTCGGACGCTCGTGCTGCTCGACGGGGCTCCCGTGGTCGCCGAGCGCCGGGCCGGCGTCTCGGCGGCCGGCGCGTCTCCCGGGACGCTGGTCGGGATCGACCTGGCGCGGGGGCCCAACACGATCCTCTACGGGTCGAGCGCGATGGGAGGCGTCCTGGCCCTGCGCAGCCCGTGGGCCGATCCCGACGGCGCGCCGCGACTCGAGAGCCTGCTGGAGATCCGCGGGGGAGACACCCCGTCGCGCGCCGCTTCGGTGAGCTGGGCCGAGGACGGCTGGGCGTTGGCCGGGAGCGTGCGCCGTACCGGCGATCCGACGGCGGCCGACGGCTCGGCGCTCGCGGGAGAGGGACGCCAGGAGTCCGTGTTCGTCGGGCGGAGCCTGCGGGCCGGCACCTCGGGCCTGATCCGCGTCGGGCTGCGGGGCGACCGTCTCGTCGATGCCGACCGGCTCGCCTTCGCCGACGATCCGCGCCGCACGCGGATCCCGGAAGACCGCCTCGTGCGGCTGACGCTGCGCTGGGACGGACCGTGGCACGGCGCGGCGGCTTCGGTCGTCGGCTGGGCCGGCGAGCAGCGGCGCGAGACGCTGCTGCCGGCGAGTTCCCGCACCGCTGGTCTCGACCTGTCGACGACCACGACCGGCCGCGACGCCGGGCTGCGCGCCACGCTGACGCGGGACGACGCGGGGCGCAGCCTGATCACCGGAGTCGATCTGTCGGTCCGCCAGGGGGTCGACGTCCGCACCCGCTTCGGAGGCGACGGCTCGCCGCTGGCCGCGGCGCTCGATCCCGAGCCGCTGTCGGGAGGGCGGCAGATCGGTGCCGGGCTGTTCGCGATCGCCGGCCTGCCGCTTGGGGAGGCGACGACAGTCCATCTCGGGACCCGCGTCGAGCGGATCACCTCCCGTGCCGGGACGCCGGACGGCGTGCTGCGTACCGCCCGCTGGGTCCTCTCCGGCAGCGCGGCGGTCACGCGGCGGCTCGGCGCGCATTCGAGCTTCGCGCTGCAGGTCGCCACCGGGTTCCGCGAGCCGCTGTTGACCGAGCGCTTCATGACCGGCCTGACCGGACGCGGGCTCGTGCTGGCCCGGCCCGCTCTCGAGCCGGAGCGCTCGCGGCACGTCGACCTCACCTGGCGCTGGTCGGGTCGCCGCATGTCGGTCGACGCGTCGGGGTTCCGGACGTTCATCGGCGACATCGTCGAGCGCGACTTTCTCGACGGCCCGGAGATCCCGCCGGAGTTCGCGGGGCTTCCGGTCGACATCTACCGCTTCGTCAACAGCGGCCGCGCACGGCTCGATGGGGTCGAGATCGCGGCGCGGATCCGGTTGTGGTCCGGCGGCGCGCTGCGGATCGCCGCGCACCGGCTGCGCGGCGAGGACGGCCCGGGCGTGCCGCTGGCCGGACTTCCGGCCGACGCGGTGCGGGCCGACCTCGAGGCGCACGTCGGGACGCGCTGGACGCTCGGCGCGCACGTCGAGTTCGTCGCGCGCGATCGCCGTCCGGCCGAGCGCGAGGTCGAGACGCCCTCGTTCGTCATCGTCCACGCCCGGGCGATGCACGCGATCTCGGAGCGCTGGCGGGCGGGACTGATCGTGCGCAACGCCCTGGACCGGCGGTTTCCGGTCGGCGCGCAGGACACCGATCCGTCGGCTCCGGGGCGCGCGATCGCGCTCGTGCTCATGCACCGGCGGTAAGATCGACGCATGGTTGCGCGATGCTGTACTCGGGCGAGGTCATGACGGATCCCTTCGACCAGCCGGGCGGGGCGGGCCCTCCCGCACTCCGTCGCCGGCTCGCGGCGAACGTCCCGCTGCGGGCGGTCGAGCTGCGCCCGCCGCGGCGCGATCTCGCCGGGGCGCGGGCGATGGACGCGTGGATCGACGTCTACCACGCGGTGCGCGGCTTCGCGCGTGTCGACACGATCGTCTTTCTGACCGACAACGCGATCGGCACCGGCGAGGAGGAGAACCTCGGCCACCTCGTCAAGAATCTCGGCCCGGACGCCCCGCGGGGCCGGATCGTTCCGTTCCTGACGCTCAAGCATTCGCTCGAGTACTGCATCAGGTTCGCGGCGCGGGTCCAGGCCGAGCGCTTTCCGGCGCTGGTGGTGCTCGGGGGAGACGGCCACGACGGGATCCCGCGCTGCCTGCCGCGGGCGCACATGCTCCGCGACCGGCTGCGCCGGGACCACCCCGGACTGCTGCTCGGCGGATGGGCCAACCCGTATCGCGACGCGCGCGAGCAGGTCGGGTTCCTGGTCGACCAGGCCGGCTCGCTCGACTTCGTGCTCACGCAGATCGTCTCGCACCACGACCCGCGGCCGGTCGAGCGCTTTCTGAACGAGATCGACCGCCAGGGATTCGACGCGCCGGTGCTCTTCGGCGTGTTCTTCTACCGCAGCGCGCGCGCCGCCACCCTCGACCGGCTCGCGCGGTTCATTCCGGTCCCGCACGAGGGGCTCGAGCGGGACTTCGGCGAGCGGGGGCTCTCGGCGGTCGACGTCGCGGCCCGGACGATCGGCTGGCTCGCCTCGCTCGGTGTCGGCCGCGTGTACATCAGCAACCTCGAGACGGGACGCGCTCCGCGGCGGCTGGCGAGCATCGCGCGGCGCGTCGCCCAGGAGAGACCGGATGATTCGACCCGGTGACCGCGAGCGGCTGGAGGCGATCGCCTCCGCCCTGTCGATCGGGCGCGCCGAGCGCCACGTGTTCGTCTGCGCCATGGGCCGCCGGCCCCGTTGCGCCTCGGCCGAGGCGGGCGAGCGCACCTGGCGCCACCTCAAGAAGCGGCTCAAGGAACTCGGGCTCGACTCGCCGCCCCCCGCGTGGCGCGGCGAGCCGCTCGCCGAACTGCCGGACACGCCCGCCGGCGCCGGGCGGGTGCTGCGCACGAAGGTCGACTGCCTGCGGGTCTGTGAACAGGGGCCGATCGTCGTCGTCTACCCCGAGGGCGTCTGGTATCGCGGTGTCGACGAGCAGGTGATGGAGCGGATCATCACCGAGCACCTGCTCGAGGGGCGCCCGGTCGGCGAGCACGTGTTCGCGGTGGCGCCGCTGCGCGGCTAGTCCGGTGCGATGAACGTCGCGATCTCCCCGAGGGTCTTCCGCGTGATCCGTGGCACCTTCGCCTCCGGCGCCGGAAGGCCGGCGACGAGCAGCAGGAACGGCCGTTCGCGGTCCGGGCGGTCGAGCAGCTCGTTGAGAAAGCGCATCGGGCTCGGCGTGTGCGTCAGCGTCGCGAGCCCCGCCCGGTGCAGCGCCGCGATCAGGAATCCCGTCGCGATCCCGACCGATTCGGTGACGTAGTAGTTGCGCGCGCCGCCGGGACGGTCGTCGTCACCCCGGACCTCGGCGAAGATCGCGATCAGCCACGGCGCCGTCTCGAGGAACGGCTTGTCGGCGTCGGTGCCGATCGGCGCCAGCGCCTCGAGCCAGGCGCGGGCGGCGCGCCCGCCGTAGAACGCGCGCTCCTCGGCCTCGGCCGCCTCGCGGATCCGGCGCTTGACCGCCGGATCCGCGACGGCGACGAAGTGCCACGGCTGGCGGTTGGCGCCCGACGGCGCCGAGCCGGCCGCGAGCAGGCAGGCCTCGATCACCTCGCGTGCCACCGGCTCGGCGGAGAACTCGCGCACCGTGCGCCGCCGGGCGAGGTCCTCGGCGAACCGCCGTGCACGGTCGAGCATCTCTTCGGGACTCCGGCGCACGAACCCGCGCAGCGGCTCGAAGCGCGCGACCCGCCGCAGCGTTTCGTCGACCAGCGAACGGCCGAGCAGACGTCCGAACTCCGCGGCGGTCATCGACCGCGCAGCACGCAGCTCGCCGTCGCGGGTGGCCAGGCGCGGCGCGGCGTTCCCGTCGAGGATCGCGATCGCCGGGATGCCGCGGGCGTAGTCGATTCCCCAGCGCGCCGCCAGCGCGACGTGGCGCTCGCGGCGGCCGACGTCGAGCCGGACGACCTCGAATCCCTGGTCGATCAGCGGCGCCACCAGCGGATCGGCCAGCAGCCGCTCGAGTGCCACGCAGTCGGGGCACCAGTCGGCGCCGAAGACCACGAGAACGAGCCGGTCGCGGGCCGCGGCCCGCTCGAGGGCCTGCTCGAGCGCGGCTTCCGCGCGGCTCTCGTAGGTGATCGGGGGCGAGGTCTCCGGCATTTCGATCTCCTTGCCTCAGGCGCCCGGTGATGCCCGGCCGCTAGAATAGCGGCCCATGGCGGAGCTGTTCGAATCGCGGCGCTACCTGATCCCCTTCCGGGCGATCCTGCTGCCGCAGGTGTTCACCGACGTGCTGGTGATCGGCGGCGGGGTTG
>JAJRXN010000511.1 GCA_024276295.1 Acidobacteriota bacterium | reverse complement strand
CGCACGTCCGACCTGCAGCGATTCTTCGACATCGATCCCCGCGGCGACGAGCATGCCTCGCAGTCCGCCCAGCATGGCCCGGGCCGGGTCCCCGAGACGGATCCACTCCCGATGCGGCCTGTCCCCGGCGGCGATCGTTCCTGCGACGGTGATGCGCCCGCGATGGCCGGGAGGGGTCACCAGCCGGATGTCGAGGGCGGTTTCTTCCGCCGTGCGCGCCCGGTTGACGATCTCGACGGCGCCCTCGAGCGGAAACACCGTCACGCGGGCTGGAGTCCCGGTCTTCACGCCGGGGCGCACGATCAGCTCGACGCTGTTCCAGGCCAGCGAGAGTGCGCCCTGCGGCGACGCGTACGGATCGCGGACCGCACGGTCCGGCCACGAGACCGGGCGTGCCGGTCCGGGAAACAGGGCGGCATCCGCGGCCAGGCCCCGGACTCCTGTCAGACCGAGGGCGCGCAGCTCCTGCACCGCCGCCCAGAGATCCTCCGCCCGCAGCAGCGGATCGCCCCCGCCGCGGATCCACAGGGGTCCGGCGAGACGGCCGTCGGGCCGTGGTGGTGCGGTCGCGAGGAACTCGGTCGTCGTCGTCCACGAGGGGCCGAGCATGTCGAGAGCGCAGGCGGTCGTCAGCAGTTTCATCGTGGAGGCTGGTACCAGCGCCAGGTCCGCTCCGTGGGCGGCGAGCACCTGTCCGTGCGTCTCGCGCGCAAGGAAACCGATGACCAGACCGCGCCCCTCCAGCGCGGTGATCGCCCGCTGCAGCGCCGGACCGGGCCGGGGTGGGCCGTCGTCCGCGAGACCGGCCACCTGGAGTGGCAGGACGGGGAAGAGCAGCAGCAGCAGTCTCGCTCGTCTCATGGAACGATCCTAACCCGTGCTTGCTCCCGGCTGGGCGCGGGTCTACGATCACCAGCCCTTCGCGGACCTCTCCCCTCCCGCTTCGGTGCACCTTCGTCCGCGCGGAGCCCATCCGAGAGGAGTCCAGGCGTGAACGTTCACGAATACCAGGCCAAGGAGATTCTCGCGCGCTTCGGCGTGGCCGTTCCCGAAGGTCAGCTCGCCGAGTCGGCCGAGGACGCCCGCCGGATCGCCGAGTCGCTCGGCGGTCGCGTCGTCGTCAAGGCGCAGGTCCATGCCGGCGGTCGCGGCAAGGGGGGGGGCATCAAGCTCGCGGCCGATCCGGACGAGGCGGCGCGGCACTTCGAGGAGATCTTCGGCATGACGCTCGTCACGCCGCAGACCGGTGCGAAGGGCAGGGTCGTCCGTCGCGTGTACGTCACGCGTGCCGTCGAGATCGAGCACGAGTACTACCTGTCCGTGCTCGTCGATCGCGCGAGCGCCCGCCTGCTCGTGATGGCTTCCGCGGAAGGAGGCGTCGAGATCGAGAAGGTCGCTGCCGAGGCGCCGGAGAAGATCGTCAAGGTGGCTCTCGATCCGACCGTCGGCTACACGGCCGCGGTCGGGCGGCGCGTCGGCTACGCGCTCGGACTCGAGCCCGAGCTGGTCAGGCAGTTCGTCCGGATGCTCGGCAGCATCGTGCGCTGTTTCGTCGAGACCGACGCGTCGCTGGTCGAGATCAACCCGCTGGTCCGGACGCCGGAAGGCGTGCTGCTGGCTCTCGACGCCAAGCTCAACTTCGATGACAGCGGCCTGGTCCGGCACCCCGAGATCCGGGAGCTGCGGGACACCGACGAGGAAGACCCTCTCGAGGTCGAGGCCTCGCGGAGCGGACTGAACTACATCAAGCTCGACGGAGACGTCGGCTGCATGGTCAACGGGGCCGGGCTGGCGATGGCGACGATGGACATCATCGATCTCGCCGGCTCGCGTCCGGCCAACTTCCTCGACGTCGGGGGCGGTGCCAGCAAGGAGTCGGTCGCAGCGGCATTCCGGATCCTGCTGGCCGATCCCGACGTGCGGGCCGTGCTGGTCAACATCTTCGGCGGCATCGTCCGCTGCGACCGCGTGGCCGAGGGGATCATCGCGGCCGCGGAGGAGGTCAGCCTCGACGTGCCGCTGGTCGTTCGGCTGCAGGGGACGAACGCCGCCGAGGCGCGGCGGATGCTCGTGGAGTCGGCGCTCGAGCTGGACGTCGCCGACGGTCTCGACGAGGCGGCGCGCAAGGTCGTCGCCGCGGTGGGAGGTGCGCGATGAGCATCCTGGTCGATGCGGGCACGAAGGTCCTCGTCCAGGGCATGACCGGCTCGGAGGGCTCGTTCCACACCCGGCAGATGATCGAGGCCGGTACGCGGGTGGTCGCCGGCGTGACCCCGGGCAAGGGGGGCACGACCCATCTCGACCTGCCGGTGTTCAACACGGTGGCGGAGGCGGTCGCGGCGACGGGGGCCAACGCCTCCGCGATCTTCGTTCCGCCCGCCTTCGCCGCCGACGCGATCTACGAGGCGATCGACGCCGCGCTGCCGCTCGTCGTCTGCATCAGTGAAGGCATCCCCGTGCTCGACATGGTCGGGATCCACCACGCGCTGGCGCGCTCCGGACGGACGCGGCTGATCGGGCCGAACTGTCCCGGTGTGATCACGCCGGGGCGCTGCAAGATCGGCATCATGCCGGCCGCGATCCACGAGCCGGGAACGGTCGGCGTGATCTCGCGCTCCGGCACGCTGACGTACGAGGCGGTCGACCAGCTCACGCGGCAGGGGCTCGGGCAGAGCACCTGCATCGGCATCGGCGGCGATCCGATCATCGGCTCGCCGTTCACGAGCCTGCTGCCGCTGTTCGAGGCCGACCCCCAGACCGAGGCCGTGGTGCTGATCGGCGAGATCGGGGGCGATGCCGAAGAGCAGGCGGCGGAGTGGATCCGCGAGCACATGAGCAAGCCGGTCGTCGCGTTCATCGCGGGTGCCACGGCGCCTCCGGGGCGCCGGATGGGGCACGCCGGAGCGATCATCAGCGGTGGCAAGGGCACCGCCAAGGAAAAGAAGGCCGCCCTGCGGGCAGCCGGAATCCACGTCGTCGACTCGCCGGCCGAGATCGGCGCGACGGTGGCGAAGGTCCTCGGGAGGTAGGCGGATGGCGAGCGAGAGAACCCTGGCGATCATCAAGCCCGACGCCGTGGCCAAGGGCGTCTTCGGCGAGGCGGTGCTGGCCATCGAGAAGGCCGGCCTGAAGGTCGTCGCCGTCAAGCGGATCACGCTGACCCGGCGGCAGGCCGAAGGCTTCTACGCCGTGCATCGTGAACGGCCGTTCTACGCCGATCTGACCGCGTTCATGAGTTCCGGACCGTCGATCGTGATGGTGCTCGAAGGAGACGGTGCGATCGGGCGCTGGCGCGAACTCCTCGGCGCGACCGATCCGGCCCAGGCGGCTCCCGGGACGCTCCGGCAGCGCTTCGGCGAGAACATCCAGAACAACGGTTTTCATGGCTCGGATGCGCCGGATACGGCCGCGTTCGAGATCGGCTTCATGTTCTCGGGACTCGAACTGGCCTGACGGAACAGGCAGTCTGCGTCGCCGGGCCTTCCTGCGTGGCGCGGGGCCGGCGGATCAGGGCGGGTAGACCGGGCTCTGCCGTACCGGGAGCTTGATCCAGCGGGTCTGTGCGACCGTCGGTGCGTTGCCCAGGCGGTTGAGCAGCCGCAGCTCCTGGCAGTCGACGGCGAGATTGCGCCGGCCGCACAGATCGGCGATCGCCGTGCCCGGTGCGACGTCCTCGAGTCGCAGCACGACCGGGCGGACGCGCAGGACCTCCGGGTCGGTCTCCGGGTGGAAGGAACGGATCGTCGCTTCCAGCAGTGACCGCTGGCGGTCCGCTGACGCGGCCCAGCGGCCGGTGAACCGGTAGACGTTCTCCCGATGGGCGATGAACGCCACCAGCAACGGGACCGCAGCTCCCGTGCCGTCACCGAGCGTGGCCTGTCCGATCCAGGCCGGCAGGCCGTGGACCGTCTCGGAGGTTCCTTCGAGGGCCACGATCCGCGGGTTGGCCGCGGCCAGCCTTCGGGCGTGGCGTTCCGGGTCGAGACCGACCTCCTGGTCGGATGCGGCGACCCGCAGTTCGAGGAGCGCAGTGGTCTGGCGTGGCTCGTCGTAGACCACGACCCGTTGGGGTGTGTTGCTGACCTTCCAGCCGGGAGGAAGATCGAATCGGAAACGGAGCGCCGGGTGGCGGAACGCTCCGTCGAGCACGAAGCCCTGACGTGGATCATCACCGTAGACCAGTCCGTCGAGCCGTGCACGCAGGGTTTCCGTGCCGACGGCGAGATCCCGGCCTTCGGCCCGCGCCCGGGCGATCAGCGGCCGGGCCAGTTCGCGGGCCCGCGCCGACCGCTGGCCGGGGTCCGGGTGAGTCGACAGCCAGACCGGCAGCGTCTGTCCGCCGCGCGCCGAGATCCGGTCGAGCACGCCGAGAAACCGCGCCACGCCGAGCGGGTCCCAGCCCGCGGCGAACTCGTACCGTACGCCGAGGGTGTCGGCCTCCCGCTCGTGGTTGCGCGAGTACTGCAGCAGCAGCAGGCCGGCGGCGGTGCCGAGCAGGTCGGACGCGCGGCGTGCTTTCGGGCTCAGCAGGCTCGCGACACCGACGACGCCACCGAGGATCTGCTGGCGTGACATCTGCTCGACTCCGTGCCGGGCGTTGACGTGGCCGACCTCGTGTCCGACGACGCCGGCGACTTCGGCCTCGTCGTGGGCGTAGGCCAGCAGGCCGCGCGTGGCGTAGACCGGCCCGCCCGGGAGAGCGAAGGCATTGACGACCGGTGTGTCGAGCACGGTGAACCGGTAGTCGTAGTCCGGACGGTCCGAAGCGCGGGCGATCTTCATGCTCAGCGTCTCGAACCACTCGAGGAGCGCCTCATCGTCGTACACGCCGTACTCGGCGCGGATGCGGGGATCCTCGCGATGGCCGATGCGGAGTTCCTGGTCGACGGAATAGAAGACGAGCTGGCTGCGCCCGGTCGCCGGGTTGGTCACGCAGGCGGCGAGAGCGGCAAGGGCCAGGGCCAGCGCGGCCAGCGTGCCCGTGGCGAGGGCGCGGTCGGCGGCATGGCGGGGCGGGCGGTGGCGTGTCGGCGGCTCCACGGCGTGTCTCCCATGGCACGGCGGCCCGCAGGCCAAGGATACGCAAGACGGGCGGAAAAAGGGGGCCGGCCAGTGGCCGACCCCCCTGGGGTTCCTGTTGGGACGTGTCGCTCAGGCGATCACGGGCAGCCCGTGATGCCGGAGCGGTCCTGCTCGCCGGCCGCGCCGGTGGAGTAGGTGTCCGCATCGTGGCGGCTCAGGTACCAGTAGGCGTTGCCGGCAGCCGGCGCCGGGTCGGTGTCGACGGTCGTCGTGTCCGTACCGTCGTTCTCGATGCAGGTCCCGGAGCTGAACGTCGGCACGTCACCGCGAAGCGTGTCGAACACCGCGGTGCAGGCCGCGTTGGCGTCGGCCGCCCAGGTGATCGTCTGCTTGTCGGCGGCGATCGTCAGGTCCGCCGTGCGGCAGGTGGTCGGAGCGCTGCCCGGAACGACGACGGTCACGTCGACCAGGTCGCTGCACGTCAGCGACGTCGAGCAGCGGGTCTCGAGTCGGTAGGAGGTTGTCGTGGTCGGGTTGATCAGGGTCACCGGGTCGGTGAGCCAGTCGCGGATGACCACGTTGTTGGTCAGGTCGGTGTAGCGGTACTCGAGCGCACCACCGAGGCACTTGTCGGACGAAGAGAACTGCGCGTCGAGGACGAACGCGCGTCCCGGCGCGTCACTCTGGACGTCCGTGGCAGTGGAGTCGATGGTGCCGTCCCCGTCGTAGTCGCATTCGTCGGTGTTCTGGTCGGAGCAGAACAGCGCCGGCTTCGGGTTGCCTTCCCGGTCGTTCCGGGGGTAGGACAGGACGGCGAGGCTGCCGTCGACTGCGGTGCAGTTGACGACCCCGCCGCAGATCGTGGAACTTCCGGTGTTGTCGAGCTGGAGTGCCAGCGTGCTGGTCTGACTGGCCAGGCCGGTCAGACGGACGTTGTCGATGAACCAGCCGTCGTCGCGGTTGCCGAACAGCGGGCCGCCGACCTGGGCCAGGTTCTCGATGCCGGAGACTGCTCCGGGCGAAAGGTGGAAGCGGACGAGGATCTTCTGGCCGCGGAAGCGGTCCAGCTTGTAGGCCCTGCGGACCCAGACGCCCGGCCCGCTGCCGACCGTCGCTCCGGCGACGCCGATCTCCTTGTCCTCGGCGCCGGTTTCCGGCCAGCAGAACGAACCCATCACGTTGCCGACGGAGCCGTCCGCGGTGTCCGGTTCACGCGTCCTGCCGACGCAGGTGTCGACAGGATTGCCCGGGAAGCAGGTGCTCGACGGGCCGACCCGGAACGCGTTCTCGAACAGATCGTCCTCGGTCGAGCCGTCGTCGCTCGGGTCGTACATGCAGTTGATGGTGCTGTTCAGCCGTAAGTTCTGCTCCGGGCTGAAGTAGGCGCGCACCGGTTCCCAGCGCTCGCCGTTGTCGAGCTTGGCACCGACCTGGCCGGTGTCGCATTCGTTGTTGTCGTTCTTGTCGACGCAGACATAGACCAGCGCCGCATCGAAGGCGAAGGTTCCACCGCCGCTGAGCGACCGGCTGTCGAGAACGGACAGCTGCGTCCAGTACTCGAGTTCGGGGTTGCCGAGACCGAGTTCGAAGTTGTTCTTGTACTGGACCCAGTTCATGCGGTTGAGATCGATCGTGAAGCCGTCCCCGCGGCTGCCCGGCTGGGCTTCGCGGGTATTGGAGTTGGAGAGCGAGGCCTGGCCACCCGGCATCGACCGGCCACCGTCGGGACAGCCGTTGGTGTCGAAGCAGTTGGTGCCGAAGGCCGGTGCCGGGCCGTTGAGGTGCCAGTGCTCCTCGGTGTTGTCGAAGCCTTCGCCGAGGGCGCAGAAGAACTCCGGCGCGGAGTTGGCCCCCTGCAGGTTGGCCGGATCCTTGAGCTGGCAGCGCGTGCCGTCGAGTTCCTCGAGGTCGTCGCCGGTGACGTACGGCACCCAGTTGGCCCGCAGGTCATCGTCGTTGGCGTAGCTCTCGAAGTCGTCGAGGAACTCGGTCGGCGTTCCGGGATCCCCGGTCGCGTCGAGGTTGTGGGGGATGAAGAAGGACTGAACGAGCTGCGAGCCGAAGATCGGCGTGTCGATCTTCAACGACCCGCCGGGCTCGCCCTTGCCGAGGGCGCGGATGGCGAGGGTCCATTCGGAACCGAACTTCTCGCCGACCGACTGGCGGTTGACGCCGCTCGCGACGACGAAGGTGAAGGAGTCGCCGAAGTCGGCCGTGCTGGCCTCGTCGCCCGCGACGTTGTGGCGCTCGAGACGCGGGATGATCGCGCGGTCGTCGGTCACGCAGTCGACCGTCTCACTGTCGGTGAGCAGTACCAGCTCGACGTTCTCCAGCGCGAAGTCGCCCATGTTGCGGATGCGGACGTTGAGGGTGACCTCCTCGCCGGGATCCGGCCAGCCGTCGTTGTCACCGCCGCCGGAAGGCGGATCATCGATGGTGTAGTCGACGAACAGGATGTCGGCGGAGTCGAACGCCGCGAAGGTCGCGTCGCTGACCGGGTTGTCGACGCAGCCGCATTCATCGTCGGAGAACAGCGCCGGCTGACCCGGAAGGTGAGGCTTGCGGCCGGGTGCGAGATTGGTCCGCACGGGGCACAGCTCTTCCGGGTTGTCGATCGTGCCGTCACCGTCATCGTCGAAGCCGGCGATCCCGGGCTGGCCGTCCGGTCCGTTGTTGGTGGAGTGGACGCCGTCGTCCTTGTCGATGTACTGCGCGACGATCGAGGGCGTGTCCCCTCCGTTCCATGCGAGGTAGACCAGCTTGTCGCCGGGCGTCCTGATGCGGGTCGTCGTCCGGATCAGACCCTTGTACTGGGCCGATCCAGGGCTGGTCGGCTCGAGGCAGAAGATCTCCGGGGTCCGCTCGGCTTCCGAGTAGGCCCGGATCTCGATCTCCGCCGCGGTGCCGTCACCGTTGCAGTCGACCGCGTTGGCGGTGGTGGCGGCGTTCTTGTCGACCACGGTGACCGGAATCGCTCCGTCACCGTCGTTGGTATTGAAGGCCACGCCGAGCGCGAGGCTGGCGCACTGGCCGTCGAAGTCGGGATTGGTGCCCGTGTTGCAGACGGCCGCGGTGTCGTCGATCGGCTTGGTCTCGATCCACTCGATGACCATGTCGTCGATGCCCATGCCGTAGGCCGGCTGGGTCGTGTTCTCGCCGAGCGGCTCGAACACGTGGAACCCGAGTTCTCCGGCCCAGCTCTGACCGGTCGGCCCCCAGACGTCGTCCATGGTGTTGTAGCGCGGATCGCCGTTGGG
This sequence comes from Acidobacteriota bacterium, assembly GCA_024276295.1. Classification (GTDB taxonomy): domain Bacteria; phylum Acidobacteriota; class Polarisedimenticolia; order J045; family J045; genus J065. The sequence goes on along the minus strand of JAJRXN010000511.1, from coordinate 20,729 downwards.
GAACCCTCCGCCGCCGACGCCGTTGAGCAGCGAAATGCCGGCATTGCGGAGCTGCCGGAGGCCGGCTCCGGTACCGACGTCCGCAAGGACGTTCTCATCGACCTGGCCGTCGCCGCAGATGTCGTCGCCGAACGCGATGGGCACACCGTTGGCATCGGTGTTGTCGATGCAGAGGTAGCTGGTGGTCGAGGCGATGTTGCAGTCGGACGTCGAGCGGCAGGCCTGTCCGGCGCGCGGGCTTCCGGCCTCGCAGACGCGGCAGGGGCACACCTCGAAGATGTCGTCCACCGCTCCGTTGCCGTCGTCGTCCACTCCGCAGAGCCCGGGGCACCCGTCGACGAGGTCGTAGTCGTTGTCGCAGTCGTCGTCCACGGGCCGCGGAGAGCGGACGAGTCGGTCGGCCGCCGTCGTGCCCTGGGTGTCACCTGCTTCGAGGTCGAGGTCGTTGAAGTAGCAGCCGCGGTGGCCGGCACGGTTGTTGCCGATCGAGCCGAGCTTCTCGTCGCCGTAGTTGGTCGCTGCAGGGTCGTCGACCGTGTCCGTGAAGGCGAGCGATCCGCCGAGCAGGAGGTCCTGTCCGCCGGAGATCACGCCCGCGGGGCTGCCCCAGCCGAATCCGCCGATGCGGTCGTCACCGAGGGCGATCGGGGATCCGGAATCGGTGTCGAGGTCGAACTCCCAGGTCCACAGGGTGTCCTGGCCGTCCATGTCGACCTGCGCGTTCCACGCCCAGTCGCGGATCTGCGGGTACCAGGCGAATCCATCGACGTCCGTGCCGATGCGGACAGGATGGATCGTCGGGGTGCGGAGGTAGTTCAACCAGTAGTCCGCACCGAAGCCGAACGCTCCGCCGTAGAAGTCGTACTGCTCGCAGATGGAGTCGTCAGGACGGCAGGAGATCGTCTCGTGACTCGGCAGCCACTGCCCGATCGTGCCGGTGTGCCAGATGCCGCGGTTGTTGCCGCTGGAGGTGACGAAACCGCAGCCTCCGAGGAGGCTCCAGTTCTGGTCGAGCTGGCCGGGGACTCCGTCGATCAGCGAGTCCTCTTCAGGCTGGAACAGGCCGTCGAAGTTCTGGTCCTCGCCCCAGTTCGTGATCGAGCTGGTGAAGGCATTGAGCTGGGAGCGCGGCGAGATGCCGGTCCGGAAACCCTCGTCGTCGACGTCGAAGTTCCACGGGCCGGTGAAGGACAGTGCATCGTTGCCGCAGTTGGGGCAGTCCGGCGATCCGTCCCCGTCCGCGTCGACGGACCGGAACGAGGTGTCCGTAAGGTCCTCGTAGACGATGGCGGTCTCGTCCTCTCCGCGGTTGAGCAGATCGAACGGATCGAACGGGTTGCCCGGGACGCTGTCGTCGGCGCGCTCGTCGGCGTTGACGTCGAAGTCGGCCGTGCAGCCGGTCGGGCAGTCGGTGATGAAGCGGTGCGTCTCGTCGGAGGCCGACATCAGCAGCGTGTACGTCACGCAGTTCTCGACCGGCTGACCGGTCTTCGGGCTCGAGACGCCGAAGACGAACTCGACCTGCTCACGCCCGGGGGGAGTTCCGACCACCTCGAGCGTGAAGTTGACCGCCTCGAGGGTCTGCGGCGGCAGGAGGTCGATCTGGGTCTGCGGGTTCTCGATCTTGATGTACGGGCTGTCCGGCCGGTTCAGTCGGCACGGGTCGTTGGCGATCGTCTGCGGATCGGTCCCGTCGGGGTACGGCGTGACGGCCCGGAACGAAGCCTGGCCTTCGACGATGTCGGTCTCCCCGATGGTGAAGTAGTTGAGCTGCATGGCGAACGACTCACCCGGATCGAGGTACTTGTCGTCGTCACAGCCGCCGACGAGCAGGAACGGGAAGTCGCGTCCGACCTGCGGGATGAACAGCACCTCGACGTTGACTTCGCAGTCGACGGCCGAGACGGACCGGCGGTCGGTGTCGGTGTCCTGGTAGACCGCCCGCAGCGAGTAGCCGTTCTGGACCGACAGGATGCCGTCCTCGGCGACCGGCGGGTCGACGTCCGCGCTCAGCGGAAGGCGATTCGACTCGAAGCGGAGCGTTCCCGGATCCGGACTGGCGAGAGCAAACGTCAGGTTGCTCTCGGTGTCGACGACATTGCCGAGATCATCGACCACCTCGACGATCGTTCTCGAGGCGATGACGGAAGGCGGGCAGCTCGCGGCGTTGCACTGGGTGTCGGCCGGATCGTCGGTCTCCGAGACCTGGACCGAAACGTCTGCGTTGCAGGTCAGCGGGTTGGCGTCGAAGCGGACGGAAGAGCCCGCCGCAACCGGACCGGTGATGGCCACGGCATAGAGCACGGCGTCCGAACCGCCGCCCGCCGGGCGCTCGATCGTGATCTGGTACCTGCCGGGCTTGATGGTCGCGACGTCGATCGTCCCGTCGCCGTCCTTGTCCGGACCGCTGTCGAGGGTCGGGATGAACACGGCTTCGGTGTTGTTGACGTCGTCCTTCCAGGAGTCGTTGATGCCCTGGCGCTCGATCGAATAGTGGTAGCCGTCGGTCTGGCCGTTGCCGTTGATGTCGCCGTCCAGCGTGCCGTCGCGGTTGTAGTCCTCGCTGAAGATGTTGCCGGCCCAGACGATGTCGCCGTCCTGGGTCGCGCAGTCACCGTCCGTACCGCAGTAGCGCACGCGCAGGTCGAGATCGTTGGCGATCTCGCCGGTGCCGCTGGAAGGGGCGTTCCAGACGAGAACGACGACCAGGTCCTCGGTGTCGTCGAGGACGTCGATCTCGGCGTCGTAGGTCTGCGGCGTCGCCGGCAGGGCGCCGGACGGGAACGACAGGTTGGAAACCTCGTCGATCGTGCCGTCGCCGTCGAGGTCGATTCCCGGTGAATCGTGGACGATCAGGCCGGAAATGCTCTTGTTGGGGAAGTCGGCCAGGGGCAGCGAGTTGTTGAGCTGGATCCGGCCGTAGCCCCAGAAGTAGTTGAAGCGATCTTCCGGCATCAGGTTGCGGCCAGTCGTGATCGGCTGGGCGCCGGCGATCAGGACCGCCTTGACCAGCGCACCGGTGATCGCGGGATGCTGTTCGGAGGAGTTGTTGGAGTTCTGGTCCGTGCCGTCCGGATAGAAGCCCTTGGCGAAGTAGTCACGGACGAGCGCAGCCGCGCCGGCGAGATTCGGCGAGGAGAACGACGTGCCGCCCTTGAGTCCGGAGTCCTCGCAGGTGGCGGGGCCGGTCTGGTTTTCCGGCGTGGCCTCGCCGGCATCCTCGGACCGGCAGGCGTTGTCGGTGAACTCGGCGAACAGCAGGTTGAGCACGCGGCGCCCGGGACCGTAGCCACCGGACGTGGCGGAGACACCGCCGCCGTTGACGCCCGAGGAGCCACCGACGACGACGCAGTTCTTGCACGACGCCTGGTTGCTCTGGATGCCGATGTCGAACTTGCCGTCATCGGGGGTGCCGTCGTTGCCCGCCGACGTGGCGACGAAGTTGATCGGGTTGGCGTTGATCGCGGCATCGATGTCCGAGCCGCCACCGGCGTAGTTCGGCGGCGAACCCTCGGCCGCCTGGGAGCCGAAGGAGAAGTTGTGGATGTTGGCCCCATAGTTAGTCCAGGTCGTCGTGATCGTGTCGTTGAGGTTGGCGGCCTGGATGCCGGAGCTGCCGCAGTCGGTGCTCGCGTCCACGAAGACGACCTTGGCCCCCTTGGCCACCCCGTCGAAGCCGTCGTCGTTGACCTCGTCGAACTCGCCGTCGCTGTTGTTGTCGTTGTAGAAGCCGCCCTCGGCGCCATAGCTCGGCGAGGGGCTGGGATTGGGCGGTGCGGGAACCTCGTCACGCGTCCCGTTGCCGAGCGCCGTGCCCGCCACGACCTGGCCGTGGGTGAAGCCACCGCTCGCGGAGCTGTCGCACGCGAAGAGGTCGCCGCCGCCGCCGGCTCCGATGCTGGCGGCGGTCCGGTAGGCGACGACCTTGCGGTGATTGGCGATCACGTTCGGCCCGGCGTTGCCGCCGCTGCCATCCCAGCCGGAGTCGCCGCGGGTGTTGGAGAAGTCGCCCGCGTCGACCGAAAGGCCGCTGTCGGTCACCTCGAGGATCTGGCCGTCACCGTCGACGCCGGCTTCCCAGTACGGGAAGTCGCCGCGGAGCCCGGTCGGGCTCTGCACGAAGAGCGAGCCGCGGACCTCGTGCAGGAAGGTCGGGCCGATCTCGGAGATGACGGCGACCGGCTCCATCCGCGCGACCTGCGGGATCTGGGCCGCGGAGAGGCGGACGCTGATCGACCGGTGGTCGAGGCTGCCTGCCACGCCGAGGATCTCGCCGCCGAGCTGCTGGAGGGCCTGCACGACCGGAGCTTCGGGCTCACCGGGGAACAGGTCGACGCGGAGGGCGAAGACCGTGGAGGCAGCCGCCTGCGCCGTGAGCTGCCGCACCTTGCCCACGCTGGGAGCGATCCGGAACGCCGGATGGTACGGCTCGATGAACGAGATCGCGGGCGAGCTGGCGACGCGGTCGTAGTTGGTCGGATCGAGCCGCACGACCGCCGCATTGACCGGCAGCGTGAACGCGACCCGCGCGCCCAGCGACTCGATGACCGAGCGCGACGCGCCGGCATCCTGCCCCGCGAACTGGACCAGGAAGTACTGCGCGTGCCCCTCGGCGATCGCGCGCGTCGAGCCGGTCAGCTCGGCGGGAATGTCGAGCGACTCGCCGATGCGGAACTCGCCGACCGGCGTGCGGATCACGTCGAGACCGGAGAGCCGCTTCGAGCGGTCGCCGTAATAGGGCCCGGTCGTGTAGGGCCACCATTCCACCGTACGCGAGTACAGCGGAGGCGTGGCGAACGACGGGCTGGCATCGGAGCCGATGTCAGACAGTGAGCCGCTGTCCGCGGGCGACAGGACCAGAGAGTCCCGATCCGCGGCGGCCAAGCTGAAGACACCCGACACTGCGAGCGAAAGCAGGGCCAGGGTCAGCCACGTGGCGAGCGATCGCTTGCCGGTGAACAACTGGTGCATGACCTCCTCCTCCAGGAGTTCCAGGAAACCCACGGTGCCACGCGGCGCTGCACGGTCATCGTGCGTGTCGCGGGCACTCCATCTTGTTGCCGTACGCGATTCTCCAGGAGAATCGCGACCTCCTCGCTCCATCGACCGACCGGGAGGGAGGTCGGGGCAGGACACACCCTCATCGGCAAACGACAAAGCAGCGGGAAGCTACGCCGAGCCCCGATCGTCGTCAAGAGTTTCTTGGTCGAACCGCGTAACCGATACGGCTCGTGTTTTCAACGGCTTGGCCGAGGAATCCGCGTTGTTGCCGCGGAGAGCCGGCGATACCGGTTCGTGCTGAAGAATCACCGCAGCACGACCCTTCAATCGGTCCGCAGCGAACTGAGAATCGGGCCGGCCGCGCTCGCGTTCTCCGCGCGGCACGACCGTGCCGGCAAGGCTAGAATCCGGAGCGCGCGCAACGCGACGCGAAGGGGTCGTCGATGCAATCGAGTACGGAGCGAAGCTTTGCGGACAAGGAACGACACCTGCGGGGACTGCTCCGTTCCTGGGGCCGCGTCGTCGTCGCGTTTTCCGGCGGCATCGACAGCGCGGTCCTGCTGGCTGTCGCGCACGAGGAACTCGGGGAAGGAGCGCTCGGCGTCCTTGCAGCGGGACCTTCCGTCCCGCGGCACGATCTGGAGGATGCCCGCGCTCTGGCCCGGCGCCTGGGTGCGCGTTTCGAGATCGCGGAGGCGCACGAGCAGGAAGATGAACGCTACCTTGCCAACGGACCGGACCGCTGCTACTGGTGCCGGGCCGCACTGGTCGAGACGCTGCGGCCGTTCGCGGAGCGCGAGGGCGCGAGGATGGTCTACGGCGCGGTGGTCGACGATCTCGGCGACGAACGGCCGGGCATGCGCGCGGCGGAAGAGGGCGGGATCGCCGCGCCGCTGCTCGAGGCGGGTCTGACCAAGGCCGACGTGCGCGCCTTGGCCCGCCGGATGGGGCTGCCGGTCTGGGACAAGCCGGCTTCGGCGTGTCTTTCGTCCCGCATTCCGACCGGTGTGCGGATCACTCCCGAACGTCTGGCCCGCGTCGACCGGGCGGAGGCCGGGCTCCGCGCCCTCGGCTTCGCGCTCGTCCGCGTCCGCGACCATGGCGATCTGGCCCGGATCGAATGTGACGCGGACGGACTGGCGAGGCTCGCGGACGCCGCGATGCGTGCGCAGGTCGCGGACGCGGTGCGCGCGGCGGGTTTCCGGCGGGTGTCCGTCGACCTCGAGGGCTACCGGCCTGCAGGCCTGGCGGCACGGCTTCCGACGGGTGCTTCGGGCATGCCGGATCCGGCAGGGGGCAACGGTCCGAACCGGGGATAGATCCTCCAGACCGCGACGCCCCGCAGGCATTCGAGACCGACCGGTCCGAACACGCGGCTGTCGGCGCTTTCCGGCGGATTGTCTCCCCGGAGGCGGACCCGGATCTCGCCCCCGACCCGCTCGACCCCCACGACCCGCTTGATCAGCCGCCTCGCGCCGCCGGCGGCCGGCAGGATGTCGGCCACGACCACGTCTCCGGGCCGGACGCGCGTGATCCGCCGGGGCCAGCGCACGACGAGCAGCACGTCCCCCGGCTCGAGCATCGGGCGCATGCTGGTTCCCGAGACGCGTACCGGCGTCACGAGGAACGCCAGGACCAGCCCGGCCAGCACGCAGCCGGCGGCCAGCGCACCGAGAGCATGGGGAACCGGAATCCGTGCGGTCATCGGCCCGTCCTGACGGGAATGCGGTGCCCCCCGAGAGGCCCCCGCGCCCGTTCGCCGATGAGCTGGCACGCGACCGTCGTCAGGTAGAGAAAAAGGCCGGGAAACGCCGCGAGCCACCACGCCTCGGTGATCGCCTCCCGCGCCTCGCGCAACAGGCTGCCCCACGAGGCGGCGGGAGGGCGGATGCCGAGTCCGAGGAAGGACAGCCCCGCCTCGGTCAGGACGGCGGCCGAGGCGATGAAGGCCGCGGGTGCCAGCGCCGGCAGCACGGCGCGCGGCAGGAGATGGACGAACACGATCCGGGGAAGTCGGCAGCCGGCAGCCCGGGCGGCGAGCACGGGGCCTTCGTCGCGCAGGCCGGCCGCCTCGGCGCGCACCAGCCGGAAGATCGCCGGCCAGGAGAAGGCGCCGATCACCAGCCCGATGCGCACCGCCTGGCCCAGGCCGGCCGATCCGCCGGCCAGCCCGAGCACGGCGAGAGCCGCCACGAGCAGAGGAAACGCCAGCACGACGTCCGCCACGCGCGAGACGAGGCCGTCGAACAGCCCCCCGCGGTAGCCGGCCAGCGTCCCGAACCCTGCTCCGGCGCCGAGGGCGACCGCGGTGGCGAGCAGGCCGGCGGTCAGCGTGATCCGGCCGCCGAACAGCACGCGGGCGAGGACGTCGCGCCCGAGTCCGTCGGTACCGAAGGGGTGGGCGAGGCTCGGGGCTTCGAAGATGCGGGCCGTGTCGATCGCGATCGGGTCGTACGAGGTCAGCAGGGGGGCTCCTGCGGACGCGATCACGAGCGCGAGCAGGAGCAGGGCTCCCGCGCACCGGGCGCGAGGCGCCTTCATGGTCCGGTCTCGCCGGCGGGCGACACGCGTCGGCGCGGATCGGCCGCGGTGACCAGCAGGTCGGCCGCGACGCTTCCCGCGACGGTCAGCACGACGGTCAACGTGGTCAGCGCCAGGACGACCGGCAGGTCGCGGGAGAGCAGGGCGGTGACGAACAGGGAACCGAGCCCGGGCCACGAGAAGATCGTCTCGACCAGCACCGAGCCGGAGGCGAGGGCCGGGAGCAGCAGTCCGAACAGCGTCGCCAGCGGAACCAGCGAAGGGACGATCCCCTCGCGGACCAGGATGCGGCGCTCCGGAACGCCGAGCGCCCGCGCGAGCCGCGCGCTGAGCGCCTGCAGGCCTTCGAGTGTCGCTCCGCGTGCGAAGCGGGCATAGAACGCGATCATGTGCAGCGCGAGGCTCGTCGCGGGGAGCGTCAGATGGGCGATCCGCGCGCCGAATCCGGCCGCGGCATCCGGCGGTGTCCGTCCGTAGAGCGGGAGCCAGCCTAGCTGCACGGCGAACAGGTGCTGCAGGATCAGCGCCAGCCAGAAGTACGGCAGGGCGTAGAGCGCCAGCGTCAGCGCCCCGCCGAGGCGGTCGGCGAGGCCGCCTGGGCGGTGCGCGCTCCACCATCCGAGCGGAATGCCGATCAGCACCGCGAGCAGCGTGGCGGCCAGGTTCAGTTCGAGCGTCGCTCCGAAGCGGGCCGCGATCTCGTCGGCGACCGGTCGGTTCGTGCGCAGCGAGCGCCCGATGTCGCCCTGCACGGCGCGGCCGAGCCATCGCACCCAGCGGACGAGAACCGGTCGGTCGAGACCATGGGCCCGCTCGAGAGCGCTGCGCTGTTCGGTCGACAGTCCGGCCAGCGTGTCCTGGCGGAGGAACGGTGCGAGGGGATCGCCCGGAAGCAGCGCGACCGCGGTGTAGATCGCGCAGGTCGCCACGACGACCGTCAGCAGGGCGGTCGCGAGCCGTCCGGTCAGCCGCGCCATCGCGCGATCGCCGCCCGCGCGCTCTCCGCGGCGCTGCGCCAGCGCCAGCCGGCAGGGCCCGGCCAGAAGTCGATGTAGCCGGCGGGGCCGCTGACGAAGTCCGCGATCTCTCGGCTGACCGCCACGCGCGAGCGTGGATAGAACAGCACGGTCATCGGCTCGTCCTCGTGCAGCCGTCGCTGGATGCGCCGGTAGATCGCCGTGCGTTCGGCGCGGTCGTGGATCCGTCGGGCCCGTTCGATCAGGGCGTCGACGTCAGCCACGCGGTAGCCGCAGTAGTTCACGCCGGCAGCGGCCTGCGACGAGTGCCAGAGTTCGTACGGATCCGGATCGTACCCGAGCATCCGCCCGCTCATCAGCGCGTCGAACCGCCTCGTCCGCGAGCGGTCGAGCACGACCGACCAGTCGGCGGGCTCGAGTTCCATGGCGATCCCGACCTCGCGCAGGTGGGCCTGCACGAACCCCGCGATGCGATCGTTCTGGGTCGAGGTCGCCGCGTAGAGCAGCCGGAACCGGAAGGGCACGCCGTTCCGGACGCGGACTCCATCGCGATCACGCTGCTGCCACCCGGCCGCGTCGAGCAGCCGCGCGGCGCGCTCCGGGTCGTACGGCCAGGGTTCGATCGACGCGTCGAAGCCCCAGATCTCGGGGTGGAACGACGTGACGCCGACGTCACCCAGTCCCTCGGCGACGCGGTCGAGAAACCCCTGCCGGTCGATCGCCAGCGAGAGCGCCCTGCGGACCCGGGCGTCGTCGAAGAGGGCCGGCCGGCGATCGCTGCGCCACGCGATGTAGAAGATGTACGGCATCCGGTACGAAACGATCTCGAACCGGCGGGCGAACGCCTCGTCGTCCCGCACGCGACGGAACCCGTCGGGGGCCAGCGGCGCGACGTCGATCAGCCCGGAGATCAAGGCATCGAGCTGCGCCCCGTAGTCCCGGATGATCTCGAATCGCAGGCCGGGAATTCCGGGAGGGCCGAGATGGTAATCCGGGTTGGCCTCGAAGAGGAGCCGCTCGCCGGTCTGCCAGTCGGCGAAACGCCACGGGCCGCAACCCAGAGGCTGTTCCACCCGGTCGGCGTGGTGGCGCGGGATGACCGGAAGCCTCCAGCTCAGCAGTGCCGGCGCGAACGGCTCCCGGTACCGCACCACGACCTCCGTCGGCGAGTGGGCCTCGACGGTGTCGACGCTGGCGAAGTCCTGCTGGAGTTCCGGCAGGGCGATCTCCGGATCGACGGCCGTGCGCCACGTGTGCACGACGTCCGCCGCGGTGACCGCCTGTCCGTCGTGCCAGCGCGCACGCTCGTCGAGGGCGAACACGAGCGTTCGGCCCTCGTCACGCCACTGCCAGCGCCTCGCCAGGCGCGGGACGGGCGTGGCTCCGGCGTCGATGTCGATCAGCGAGTCGCCGATCAGCCGCGCCAGCCGCCAGCCATCGATGTCGGGGGCCCGCATCGGATCGAGACTGCGGGGATCCGACATCAGGGCGAGGCGGGCCGGCCGCCCTGCGGCGCCGGCGGCCCGGCGGGCCGGTCGGCATCCGGAGCCGAGCAGCGTGCCGGCGGCGGCGAGGCCGAGCCGGCGTAGAAAGCGCCGGCGGTCGTGCCGGGCGCACCTGGCCCGGGAGGGACTCACGGGCTGGCCGCGAGCCGCGGGACCAGCCAGGTCACGAGGGCGTCCAGCCCCGGCTGGTCCGCGGCGATGAGCAGCTCGATCCCCTCGTAGGCGTCGAGGCCGACGACGGTGCGTTCGCCGTGCCCGTACGCCGCCAGCGTCCGGGCCCTGGCGCGGGCCTGGGGGAAGCCGGAGCACAGGAAGAACACGGGGCGTTCGCCGTAGAGCGCGAGGTCGCGCCGGGGATCGAACCCGGCCACCGGCTCGGCGACGTCGACGATCGCGAGGGCCCGGACGTGCGGGAGCTGCCACGATGCTTCGGCGGCGACCAGACCGCCGATCCCGACCCCCACGAGGGCGAGGCGGGTCAGGTCGAGGTCCTCGAACCCGGCGAGCTGGTCGAGGAGGAGGTGCTGGTCCTCGACTTCGCGCCGCAGGTCCCGTTCCGGTGCGAGCGGGAAGGCATAGATCCGCTGGTCCTTCGTGACGCGCGAAGCCCCGTGGCCGCGCTGGTCGAGCACGGCTGCCGCGATGCCCCGCGTGGCCAGCGCGTCGGCCAGCGGGAGCAGCCCGTCACGGTTCCTCGTGTGGCCGTGGATCAGCACCGCGACCGGCCAGCCGGCCTCGGGACGCGGCGCACCGTCGTCCGGGATCGGGACGACGAGGATCCCGCGGACGATGACGCCGTCTTTCGTGACGAAGTCGAGATCACGCTCGGACGTCTCGAAAGCCGGCGGCCGGGGCGTCGCGTCTTCAGCGGATGCCGCAGGCGCCGGGGCCGGCACGCCCACGATCGCGAACGCCAGCACGGCGACGGCGAGATGCCGGAGCGATTCGATCATCGGCAGGAGTGTACGACGGGCCGCGTTCGCCATGCACCTGCCTTCCGGTCACATCCGGGCGGGGACCGCCACGCCCATCAGGTCGAGGGCTTCTTCGAGCGCCCGGGAGGCGACCACCAGGATGGCCAGCCGGGCGTCCCGCGTGGGCTCGTCTTCCTCGCGGATCACGGGGTGACGGTGGTAGAAGCCGTTGATCGCCTGGGCCAGTTCGAAGGCGTACTTGGCGAGAGTCGCGAACTCGAGGTTGTCGACCGCGGCGTGGACCGTGTCGGGCAGCCGCGCCGCGAGCTGGACCAGGCTCCAGTGGTCGAGGGCCTCGTCTTCGGGGATCGCCGAGAAGTCGGCCCCGGGCAGGCGGGAGAGAATCGTCTCCCGGCCGACTCCGGTCCGGGCGGAGAGCTTCTCGACGATGCGTGCCACGCGGACGACCGCGTACTGGCAGTAGGGGCCGGTCTCTCCCTCGAACGCCAGCGCCGCGTCGATGTCGAACGCGACGATCTTGTTCCGCGTGAAGCGCAGCATGTAGTAGCGCAGCGCACCGCAGGCGACATCGTGGGCGATCGCGGTCGCCTCGTCGGCCGGCATGTCGGGGGCGCGCCGGCCGCCCTCGGCGAGTGCCTTGGCCTCGAGCCGGTCGATCAGGTCGTCGGCCTTGACTCCGAGTCCCTTGCGCCCGCTCATGTCGAGAAACGGCCGGCGAAGCTCCTCTTCGCTCAGCCGGAGCCGCGGGTTGAGTTCGACCGCCGTGCGGGGCGAGAGGGCGACCATCTCGTAGGCGAAGTGGATCGAGGCCGCGGCCTGTTCGGCGTACCCCTGGATCTCGAGTCCTCGCTGGACGACGCGCTGCAGGTACGACTGCCGGACGTCGATCACGTTGTAGACGCGGCTCGCGCCACCGAACGGCGGATGGTCCGGCCGGCCGGCGCCCGGGGAAGTCGTCTCCCAGATCTCGCGCTCCGGATAGCGGTAGAGTTCATAGGGCCGGTAGTCGAAGTCGGCTCCGAGCAGGCCGAACTTCCACATCTGGTACGCGATGTCCTTGCCGACGTACGTCACGACGCCGTTCGAACGGACGATCACCTTTTCGTACTCGTGCTCGGAGTCTCCCTCCTCGTCGTGCGGGAGGTCCATCACCCAGCAGCCGGCGGTCTTGCCCTCGGTGGCCAGGCGGATCGCGCCGCAGGCCTTCAGGCGCTCGAAGGCGGTCTGCCAGAAGCGATGCGAGAGGATGTCGCTCTCCTTGGGCAGCAGGTCGTACCGGACGCCGATGCGGTCCATCGTCCGCAGGTGGCACCGGACGACCTCGGCGGCGATCCGCGCTCCGAGCGCGGCGATCTCGCCGTCCCCGTGCTCGAGCGCCGCCAGCGTCCGGGCTCGCAGTTCCTCGCGCTCCGGAGCATCGGCATACCACGCCGAGACCCGGGCATAGAGGTCCCAGAGATCGTGGTCCACGCCGCCGCCGCGGGCATCGCCGCGTCGCCGCTCCGCCCGCTCGACCATCGCCGCGAAGCCGGCCTCGTCGAGACCCTCGAGTTCGCGCAGCGCGACGATCACGTCGGCGACCTGCACGCCGGTGTCGTCGATGTAGTTCTGCACCTCGACCGGGTGGCCCAGGGCCCGCAGGCAGCGGACGAGGGTGTCGCCCAGCACGGCGTTGCGCAGATGGCCGATGTGCGCCGCCTTGTTCGGATTGATGTTCGTGTGTTCGACGACGAGCTTGTGCGGTCTTGGAACGGCCGGCTCGGGCGGGGCCAGAAGGCGCCGCAGCGCCGCGGTGCGGTCGACGCGCAGGTTGACGAACCCGGGGCCGGCGACGTCGACGCCGGCCACGCCCGGAGCGTCGCGCAGTCGCCGTGCGATCTCCTCGGCGATGGCGCGCGGAGCGCGGCGGAGCGTCCGGGCCAGTCCGAGCGCGACCGGCGTGGCGAGGTCGCCGAGGCGCGGGTCCGGGGGGTATTCGATCGGAACGCTGTCGAGTTCGGTGCCCGCGACTTCGCGGACGGCCGACACCAGCAGCGACTTCAGCTCGGCAAACAGGTCGTGCATCGTCATCACACCGTGGTGGGAAACCGTGCGCCCGCCGGGATCGGCGCGAGCGGCGAGATCGCGGAGTATACCCTCGGCTCCCGCCGCGGGGCTGCCTCTAGTGCGAAGGGATGACCACCGGGCCCGAGATGCGCAGACCGTCGCGCGTGACGGCCACGATGCGATAGGCCGGCAGGACGTCGTCCGGGACGCCCGGATCGCGGAGCCGGTAGAACGCTCCGGAGTCCGGCCCGCCGAGGGAGGGGGCCGGGAACTCGTCGAGCGGCACGAACGGCTGGCCGGGTCCTTCGGCACGTTCGACGATCCAGCCGAACAGGTCGCGCTCCCAGCCCGTACGCCACGCGATCTCCACCGAGCCGTCGGCGCCGTGACGCGCCGAGACGGAGGCCAGCGCGAACAGGCCGTCGGCTCCGGCGCCGTCGATCAGCAGGTCGGCCTCCCGGCGACCGCCGGCGCCGTCGCGGATCAGGACGGCCACGGCGCGCCGGTAGTCCGACCAGGGGACGAGCAGCTCGGTCGTCTCCCCGCCCGGGCGGCCGAACACGCGCTCCCAGCGACCGTCGCCCCGCAGCGCGATCAGCGAGATCGTCCATCCGGGGCCGTCGGTCCGGACCTCGAGCCGCGTCCCCGCCGGATGCAGCGGGTCGGGGCGCAGGGACACCAGGCCGCCGCCCCAGGGGCCGGCGTGAATCGTCGTCGCCACGCCGCCGGCGGGGATCTCTTCGACCTCGGCGCTCCAGCGCGTCGGCTCGAGGCCGTCGACGACCGCCCGCACCGCGGCGCGGGCCTGGAGTTCGGCGATGCCGTATCCCGTGCCGCGGACCAGCGCCTCGAGGATCGCGGCGTCGCGCCCGTCGACCTCGCGGCGATCGGCGAGGGCGGTCCATGTCTCGCGCAGGGCGCGGGCTTCGCGCTCGCGGTCCTCGAGGGCGAGCAGCAGCTCGAGGTTGCCCCGTGCGACGCGGGCGAGGCCGGTCTGGAGCCCGAGTTCCGGGCGCGACCAGCGGGAGCGCACCGCCGAGGCGAGTTCCAGCGAGGGGCCGGTCACCTGCAGTTCGAACCATGCGACGCTCGGCTCGACCCACCAGCCGGGAGCGTGCCGGTCGATGCCCAGCAGTGCGAGGCGCGCGACCAGCCGGGCGGTGATCGCCTCGATCGCCTCGCCGCCGGCCGGGTGGGTGATGTTGACGACGATGAAACCGGAAGCGCCCCGGCCGCCGGGAGCCGCCCGCTCGAGGCCGACATACCCGCGCGCGACGTTGCCGAGCGACAGCAGATAGATGTCGAGTTCCCCATCGCCGTCGTCGACCGGACCGTCCAGGCCGACCTCGCCGAGCAGCGCGAGCGTCTCCCGCGCCGTGGCGATCACCTGCCCGACGCGGTCCGGAACGCCGTCGAGGTCGGTGTCGACGAGCGGACCGGCCGGGCTCGGGGCGGGGAAGATCACCGCCAGCGGCGGATCCTCGACGGCGAGTCGGGCGAGCCCGGTCGAACCGGGGCGGCTCGCGAGCCGTTCGGCAAGGTCCGGATCGCGGGCGGCGAGCAGCGTGACGTCCCCGCCGACGGCGCTGATCTGCGGGACCTTCGCGGCCAGAATCCGGCGCAGGTCGGACGGCGCGATCTCGGCCGCGATGGCCGGGACCGCCAGCAGGATCACCACCGTGGAGAGCAGACGCTTCACAAGCCTTCCGAGAGGTTCGGAGCCGCCCGGAATATAGGGGGACGCCCCCGGCGGGTCAACAAACGCTCGGTTTGCCGCGCCAGCGGCAGGCGGTCGCCTCGTCCCGCTCAGGACGCCGGCGGCCCTTCCATCGGGTCGCCGTTCTCGCCGGGAGCGACCGGACGGGCCCCCGTGTCCTCGTCCCCGGCGGCGCCCGATCCCGGCGCGCTCTCGGCAGGACGTGCGGTGGGTGCGGTCACGCCGGTCTCCTCGTGGTCGTCCACCTCGACCGGCAGCATCGCACCGAGCACGACGGTGACGTTGTCCTCGCCCCCTCCGGCGATCGCCGCGGCGATCAGGGAGTCCACTGCGCGGTCGAGGTCGTCTTCCGCCTGCCGGACGAGCCGCAGGATCTCGTCGTCTCCGACCATCGTGTTCAACCCGTCGGAGCAGAGCAGCAGGCGGTCTCCCTCGTGCCAGCGGTCCTGGAAGATGTCCGGGGCCACCGGCGCACCGCTGCCGAGAGCACGGGTCACGACGTTGCGTCGCGGATCCCTCGCCGCCTCCTCGCGCGAGAGCATCCCGAGCCGCACCAGTTCGTTGACGAACGAGTGGTCCGCGGTGAGCTGGCGGATCCCGTCACCGCGCAGCAGGTAGGCTCGCGAATCACCGACGTGGGCCACCCAGAAGCGGTCGCCCCGCGTCACGCAGAGCACGAGCGTCGTGCCCATGCCGCGACACTCCGGCTGCGAGCGGATGCGCTCGGCGATGTTCCGGTTGGCGCGATCGACCGCGGCGTTGATGCGCCCGACGACTTCGTCGTCGCCGAGCGGGCCGGCGAATTCCTCGCGGACCGCGTCGATGGCGAGCCGGGACGCGACCTCTCCGGCGGCGTGCCCGCCCATGCCGTCGGCCACGGCGAACAGGCCCTGCTCCGGCTCCGCGAGGAAGCAGTCCTCGTTGTGCGGACGCACGAGGCCTCGATCACTCGCGCCGCGGACGGTGAGTTTCATCGTTCCGGACGTCCCGCCGCGGCCTGATCGACTGCGGGATCGCCCCCTGCACGAAGCTCGGTGGCGAGATGGCGTGCCGGCGCGTTGTCGGGCTCACGACACAGCACCTGGTCGACGGCCTGTCGCGCAGTTTCGGGATCGCCGGCCGCATGCCGGGTGAACGCGAGATTCAGCCAGGCCACGATGTACTCCGGGTTGATCTCCACCGACCTGCGGAACGAGGCGGTCGCTGCATCGAGGTCTCCGAGTTCTGCGCGCGCAACTCCCAGGTAGTTGTGCACATCCGCGTATCGCGGCCGGCACTCGACCGCGACTTCGAGTTCGCTCGCGGCATCTTCCCACTTCTCTTCCCGAAGCAGCAAGAGCCCCCGGTGATAGTGCCGGCGGAAGCGATCCTCGTCCTCCAGGAACACGTGGCGGAAGAGTTCGCCGGCCGCGTCGAGCTGTCCGGCGTCGAGCGCCGTCTCGGCTTCCGCGAGCCTCTCCCGCGCCTGCTCCTCGCGCCGGACAAGCGCCTGGCGGAAGGCGTCGCGCGCCGCCGCGGCGCGGCCGGCCCGCAGGAGGGCGTAGCCGAGGCGAGTCCAGCCGTCGACGAATCGCGGATTGATCTCGACCGATGCCTCGAGGTGGGCGATCGCCCGCGCGACGTCGTCGATGCGCAGATACGCGCCGGCAAGTCGAGCATGCACGTCGGCGTAGGACGGCATGACGCCCAGGGCCGCACGGTACTCCTCGATCGTCCGCCCGAAGCGCCCTTCGGCAAGGTGGTTCTCCGCCGCGCTGATCCGCGTCTGCACGAGAAAATAGACCGCCGCGCGGCGGTCCGCACCGCTGAGGTGCTCTTCATCGAGCGCCTTCTGGAAGAACTCGCACGCCGGACCGAACTCGCCACGGTAGAAGTGGAAGATCCCGGCCTTGAGGTGGTAGTTCTCCAGGTATTGCCTGACGTCCTTGAGAACCCGCATCGCGCCTTCTGTTCACTCGGTCCGTGCCGGGTGCGACGGTCCGGGGAAGGACACCGGCGCCCGCCGGTGGAGGGTTTCGTCGTGGCTGCCGGCCGGAAGATAACGCATTCCCCGAGGTCCCGCGGCCGCGTGCCGGTCAGCGCCTGATCGGAAGGCGCACGCGCCGGCGCTGGTTGAGGATCTCGATCTGCTTCTTGGCCTGGCGGCGGACGGCCTCCGACACGTTGCGGTTGCGGACGAGGAGCTTGAGGTCCTGTTCCCGCAGCGAGGGAACGAGACGTGCAGCGATCTCCTGCGGGCAGCGGGGGTTGCGGACCAGGCTGTGCTGGATCGTGTACAGCTTGCCGAAGTCTCGGTGCCGGGCGATCAGGCGCAGCACGTCCTGGTTGACGTTGCGGGAGTTGGCGGCCATCTCGGCCTCGGTCTCGCTGAACTTCGGATTCTTGACCACCGACGTGGCGACGATCCGGTTGGAATCGCGGATCAGCAGCGAGCGCTCCTCGCGTCCGCCGAACAGGGCAAGCTTGAGCTTCTGCCCGACCTTGAGTCGTGCCAGTCGCGCCAGCAGGCTCTCGTCGTCGCCGTCCTCCGCACCGAGGAGTTCGCTGCGCTCGGCCAGCGCTCCGATGTCGATGTTCAGCTCGGGGAGGACCGCCTCCAGTTCCGCGTCGACACCCAGCGATGCGAGAAACGGGTCGCTGGCCGGTCTCGGCGCGTCCGGTTCCCGGGCGACCTCGGCCGCGTCCGCTTCCCGGGCGGCGTCGTCGGCGCGGACGGCGGCCGCCTCCTTGCGCAGCTCGTCGAGGACGTCGAGCAGTCGTGCCTCGGCGTCCTTCGGAAAGTGCGGGTTGTGCTGCAGCAGGGAGCCGAGGGGCGGATGCGCCTTGAGCGCGCGGTGGTTGCCGGCGAGAAAGCGCAGCGTCTCCTCGTCGTCCGATTCGGCGAGCGGGACGAGGGCCTGCGGATCGACGCGGGTGCTGCTGGCGAGCATCCGCGCGGCTTCCGGCCAGCGGCGCGGTTCGGAAGCGAGCCAGGCGAGGATCTCCGGCGCCGTCTCCTGATCGCCGGCCAGCGCGACGGCATCCTCGCCGGACAGGGCCGCGAGAGACTCGCCGGCGGCATCGCGGATCTGCGGTTCGTCGTCTTCACGCAGCAGGAGCTGGAGTGCGACCAGCTCGCCCCGGGCGAGCGGCAGGCTGCCTCGAGCTGCCGCGAGCCGCGCCTTGGCGGGCGCGCTGCCGCTCCGGATCGCCTCGATGATGCGGGAGCCGAGGGACGTCCCGGGTTCGCTCACAGCAGCCGGCTCTCGATCGGGGTCGGGGCGGCGTCCGCGCCTCGCGTCTGGCTGACGACGAAGACCGCGAGCGCGGCGAGGACGGCCAGCACGACGATCGCCCCTCCCGCGAGGACGAGAACCTGCAGCAGGCGGCGACGCCGGGCGGTCTCCTCCTCTTCCAGACCGAAGTGGGCGCGGAGCTGCTCGTCCGCGGCGGCCGAGGCCGCGGTGTCCTCCGAGTCCTCCTGTCGCCGGAGTTCGTAGAGGTAGGCGTTGATCATCTCGGCCTCGTCGAGGCCGATGTAGCGGGCATAAGCCCGGATGAATCCCCGCGTGAACGCGCCGGCGGGAAGGTACGTGAACTCGTTGCGCTCGAGCGCCTCGAGGTAGCGGATGTTGATCTTGGTCGCTTCGTTCACTTCGCGAAGCGAGATCCGCCGCAGCTCGCGCTCGCGGCGCAGGATCTCGCCGAAGGAACGATCGCCCCGGTGAGGTTCGGGCCTTGATTCCGTCACGGTGTCGCGATCATAGGAAGCGGTTCGATCCGGCGTCAAATCTGGTGCGGTCTGCCGTGAGCGCTCGGGGGCTTCGATCACGGCCGTCGCGGCGGGGCGCTCGCCGCCACGCGTCCGGTTGCGGCGCCTCGACCGAGGGCGGCGGCTCATCGTGGCGGCTCCGGGACCGGCCGCAGAGCGCCCGACACGCCCGGTTCAGGCCGCCGCGTCAGACGGTCACGGATCGTCTGGCGCTCGGGCGTGTCGAGTCGCGGGTGGCGCAGCATGGCGACGAGGACCGGGCGGTCCCCGATCTCGACCAGCGCCCGGCGCGTGACGGGGCCGGCGAGCCGGGCGAGCGCGATGCGTTCGCCGAGGGTCAGCCCGGCGACACGCTTCGCAAGCACCCGGTCGAGCAGGGCGCGAACCGACGGCCCGATGCGAACATCGACGGACGCCTCGGCGACCAGCCGCCATGGACCGTGCTCGGCGAACTCGCGGGCGGCGGCCGGGGTCGGCGGACCGTCCTTGCGTGCGAGGGAGTCGTGGTTCGTGGGCATCGGCGTTCCACAGGGCGCTGGGACCACGGAAAACCCGGATCCCGCGGGAAATATAGGAAGCCCGGACGGACGCAGGCAACGCCGTGGACGGGAAAAAACACCACCCGGGCGGGCGGGTGGCCCGCCGGATCACGGGCGCGGGTCCCCGTTCCGGGGCCCGGCAGCCGCCGTCCGGATCAGGACCCCGAGAGGATCGCCGGAATCCGCTCGGCGACGCCCTGCTTGATGTCGGTCGAGACCGCTTCGGGGCCGACCCACGAGAGCATCAGCGCCCGGCCGATGTCGGCCGACTCGACCGCGCCGACCTTGCGGCCGTCCCGATAGACGGTGACGACACCGTCGACGCCGATGTCGATCGCAACTTCTTCTCCCTTGGCGATCTCCTCGGTCCACAGTGCGCCGAAGGCCGCCCGTGCGGGATCGTCCCTGGCGACGGTGGCGTCGAGCGAGGCGTCGAGCGCTTCGCGCATCGCGTCCGCCCCGACCTTGCGCACGAAGTGCATCACGCACAGCCGTTCGCCGGGCAGCGAGGCGAGCGCGTCGTAGAACGATGGATCCGAGCGGAGAGCGTCCGCCGTCCTGCCGGCGAACCGGGTCAGGTGCTCGCGCATCGCCTGGGGGTCGACGTAGAGCCCGAAGGCGTAGACCTTGAAGAACAGCGCCTTCTTGCGCAGGCCGACGCCAGTCAGGGCGAGCGTCCTCGAGCCGTCACCCGGAGCGGGGCGCTCGAGGGCGAACGAGACGCCGGTCGCCTCCTCGACGAGCCCCTCGGCAGCCAGGGGCGTGGCGAGTCCGGCGGTCAGCAGCGTCGCCGCGGCGAGGATCGCGATCGCGTGTCGTCCGGTGCGGGTCATGGCGGATCTCCTCCTGCGCCGGCCGGCCGGCCGGGCGCGCCGCGATTCTAGTCCCGAAGTGGCTGCCATGGGGCCCGGGACCGTCCGGGAACGGCGCCGGCGCGGTTGACCGGGCCGGGGTGCGACCCGCCTAATAGGTGCACCCCTCGCAAGGAGACTGATGCCGATGGCCCGGTGGACGGCACGCCAGGTTTTGCGAACGCTGCCTCGGGAACGCCGCCTCGCGGTGATCCGGGCGTTCTGGGACGACCGCCGACTCGGCCGGCAGGAGAAGGCCTCGGTGATGCGGCCATGGCTCGAGGCGCGCGGGATGCGGGCGGCGTTCCTCGACAAGCTGCCCCGTTCCCGCCGGGCCGAGCTGATGGCCGACACGGCCCTGCCGGAGGAGACGGCCCAGCAGGTGCTGATGTCCTACCACTTGGTGGAGAAGCGGGACCTGCTCCAGCGGTTCCTCGACCTGCTCGGGATCGAGCACGAGGACGGCCTGATCGAGTCGGAGTTCGATCCGCCGGACGAGAAGGCGGTGGGCGGTGCCATCGAGGCGCTGGAAAAGGAGTTCGATCCGGAAGACGTCGCGCTCTACCTGCGGACGCTCGTGGCCAGCGATCCGCTGACCTGGGCTGCCGTCGCCGACCGGATCGGCGGCCCGGAGACCTGAATCGGGGGGCGCCGGTCGTCCCCGACCCGCCGCCGCGGAGCATTCGATGAAACCCCGGCCGCGGTTCGTGCGTTGAGAAGCGTGAGAGCGGCGGCTCGCCAGCCTGCGACGGCCGCCGGGAAGGCGCGGAACGATGGTGGTCAGCGAGATCTCGAAGTTCCTTGTCCTGTTGGTGATCGGCGCGGCGGCAGCGATCGTGCTCCTGCTCGGCTGCCTCTGGCGGCTG
>JAJRXN010000510.1 GCA_024276295.1 Acidobacteriota bacterium | reverse complement strand
GGCCAGATGTACAGGATCGCCAGCCCCCAGAAGATCACCGCCAACGGCGAGTACCGCAGCAGGGCGAGCAGGAAGTGGCTCGCCACCGCGTAGCGCACGGTGCCGTAGACCAGCGCGAACCAGGTCGCATCGCGCCAGTTCTCCGCCCGGGCCAGCCCGAGCGTCGCCAAGGTGATCGACAGGGGAAGCAGGGGCGCAGCCCCGAGCGGCAGCCAGCCGCCGCCTCCGACGAGACCGGCGACGACCGCCAGCAGGAGCATCCCGCGCCGGCGGGTCATGCGACGGCGCCGCGAGCGATCGGGGCGGGGATCGCGCTCGGGATCAACTTCGGCAGGCTCGTGCGGGTGCTGCCCATGGTGGTCCGCTCCCCCAGCACCCGCGATGTGCCCCGGGCGGTCAGACCTTCGGGGCCGGCGATCCCGGTACCCAGCGCGATCCCCGCCCCGATCGACCCGCGGCCGGCAGGCCGCCGATGCGGCCGCCCGCCGCAGCGCGCGGGGAGGAGTCCGTGCCGGGAAGGATACCGGGACATTTCTAACAGGCAACAGAGAATCGTCAGTTTTCCGCAGGTCGTCACGGGCAGGTGTTCTGCGACCGGTCGCGCTCGTCGCCGGAGCTGGCGTAGCCGGCCGGACTCTCGACGCCGTCCTTCCGGCCGGTCACCAGCAGGTAGCGCGAGCCGTCCGGGACCTCGGCTGCCGGCACGATCGTCCTGAGGCGACCGGGGCCGGCGGGCTCGGTCGTCACGTCGCAGCGGGCGGTACCGTCGACCGGGTCTCCATGCGTGTACCGCCCCTCGGTCTGCAGCGGGGCCAAGGCTCCGAAGTAGACGTTGTACAGCTCGGCCCCCGCGAGTTCGTCGAACTCCAGCTCGAGATCGCCGGTCGTCCGGTCGCGGGCCACCGTCAGCCCGGTGACCTCCGGCGGCCGCGGCTTGACCGTGCCGTAGACGTCGAGCCAGACGCCGTCGACCAGCACCTCGTAGTCGTCGCCCGGCGTCGAGGCGACCGGGGCGGCGACGACACGAATCTCGGTCGTCCCCAGCTCGGCGCGGGTGATCGCCGGCCATTCGTAGCCGCGGCCGTCAGGTGCGATGACGGGGTTCTTCGTCAGCGTGGCGCTGACCGTCCGGTACGTCGCGACGTTCGGGACGACCAGCAGCTTGACGTCGGGGAAGTCCGGATCCTCGGCCGGGGCGTTGGGGCCGCCGCTGCCGACGATCGGCGTGAAGAAGTCCCAGGCCGTCGGCGAGTACGGGTGTCCCGACGGCGGCCGGAACTGCCCGTCGATCGAGGCCTCGATGCGGTAGAAGTCGTCGGTCACCGAGCCGGTGGTGCGGTAGCGCACGCCGGCGATGACCCTGATCGGCTCGATCTCGTCGAGCCAGTCCGGAAAGCCCGAGAACCGCACTTCCTCCGAACCGATGCCGAGTCGGATCGCCGCCGCCGCGCCGCCGTCGTCGAGCGAGAAGGCGGCCTTGGCATCGGTCAGCCCCGCACCGCCGAGCGCCTGCGCCTGGCGGGGCATCAGCCGGGCGACGCGCTGGAGGTAGCCCTGGTCGATGCCGTCGATCGACGGCGCGCCGAGGGCGTCCCGCGGGCCGAGCAGCACGCCGTCGAGCGACTCCCAGACCTTCTCGCGGATGATCTCGTAGCCGCTGCCCTTGGGGTGGATCCCGTCGGCGAACTGGCAGATCTGGTTCGTGAATCCGGTGCATCCGCCGCCGAGATCCTGGTGCGAGAACTCGGTGTAGATCTCCGCGTTGGTGACCCGCCGCGCCTGGCCCCAGGCGACGTCGCGCAGCATCCGGGCCAGGATCGGCAGCCACTTGCGGTGCGACTCGGAGGTCGCGCAGTCGTCGGCCAGGTTGTCGTACAGCGTGTTGAGTTCGACGGTCGTGCCGGGAATCT
>JAJRXN010000509.1 GCA_024276295.1 Acidobacteriota bacterium | reverse complement strand
GCGCCGGCGGGGATACCGCGGGGGGCAGGCCGGCGAGGCCGAGCAGCAGGGTCACGATCGCGAAGCGTCTCATCGGGGGCCAAGAATACGGCGAGAAGCCGGGCGCGTCCCGTCCTGCGACTGCGGGCGGCAACGCGCGCCGGGAATCGGCCAGAATGGTGTCGGCCGGTCGGCGTTCCGGACGGGACCGGCCGAACGGGGAAGACCAAAGTGCAGGACGGACCGAACGACAGGACGGCCGACGTCGAGGCGGCGCTGGACTACCGCTTCCGGGATCCCGCGCTGCTGCGCCGGGCGCTGATCCACCGCTCGTACGCCCACGAGCATGGCGTGGCCGAACACAACGAGCCGCTGGAGTTCCTCGGCGATGCGGTGCTGGGGTTTCTCGTCGCCGAGCGGATCGTGCGCCGGCGGCCGGAACTCGACGAAGGCGAGATGACGCGCCTGCGGGCGCGGCTGGTCAACACCCAGGCGCTGGCGCGCCAGGCACGCAAGCTGGGACTGGGGCGGGCGCTGTCGCTCGGCCGCGGCGAGGAGATGACCGGCGGACGCGAGAAGGACTCGCTGCTGGCCGACGCGTTCGAGGCCGTCGTCGGGGCGATGTTCCTCGACGGCGGTGTCCGGGCGACACGCCGCTTCGTCACGCGGATCGTCGGCGGCACGATCGACGGCGCCGCGAGCGGACGGTCCGGGCAGCGAGATCCCAAGACCGAACTCCAGGAACTCGTCCAGGCACGGGGCTGGCCGCTTCCGGACTATCGCGTGGTGGGCCAGCAGGGACCGGATCACGCACGGAGGTTCCTGATCGAGGTCGCGCTGCCGAACGGGATCGTCGGGCGAGGCGAGGGGACCTCCAAGAAGCGCGCCGAGCAGCGCGCCGCGCGTCACGCGCTCGAGCGGCTCGCGTCCGGCGACCGGGCCGACTGAGCCGTGGTGTCAGGGAGGCCCCTGGCCTTCCTCGTACTCGCGGACCCGTTCGAGAAAGTCGGGTCCGACGAGGCAGGCCCGCGGCTTGCTGCCGTCGGCGGGGCCGAGGATGCCGTTTTCCTCGAGCTGATCGACGATCCGCGCGGCGCGCGAGTAGCCCAGCCCCATCTTGCGCTGCAGGAACGAGGTCGATCCCTGGCCGGCCGTGATGCAGAGCCGCACCGCTTCCCAGTAGCGCGCGTCCTCGCCACCGCTGCTGCCGTCTCCGTCGCCGCTCGCTTCCGGCGGTTCGGCGAGCACGCTCTCGTCGTATTCCGGCTTCGCCTGGCCCTTGATCCACGCGACCACGCGCAGGCACTCGGCCTCGGAGACCCACGCGCCGTGCACGCGGGTCAGCCGGGCGCTCGACGGATGCCGGAACAGCATGTCACCCGCCCCGAGCAGCCGTTCCGCCCCGGACGCGTCGAGGATCGTGCGGGAGTCGATCTTCGAGGCCACCCGGAACGCGATCCGCGCCGGAAAGTTGGCCTTGATCGCGCCGATCAGGACGTCGACCGACGGACGCTGGGTGGCCAGCACGAGATGGATGCCGACCGCCCGCGCCTTCTGGGCCAGCCGGGCGATCGACTCGACGACGTCGGAGCCGGTGGTCATCAGCATGTCGGCCAGCTCGTCGACGACGATCACGATGTACGGCACCGGCTTCGTCTCGTAGCGGTCGTCGCCGTGGGCCAGCCTGAGTTCCTCGACGACCTTCTCGACGCGCTGCGGGTCGCGCTCGAGCAGCCGGTTGTAGCTGTCGAGATGGCGCACCTGGCAGGCGGCGAGCAGCCGGTAGCGACGGTCCATCTCCCGCACCGCCCACTTCAGGGCGTTGCCGGCGAGCTTCATGTCGGTGACCACCGGGACGAGCAGGTGGGGCAGATCCGCGTAGACGCCGAGTTCGAGCATCTTGGGATCGACGAGGATGAACTTGACCTGGTCCGGCCGCGCACGGAACAGGATCGACGCGATGATCGCGTTGAGCCCCACGCTCTTGCCGGCGCCGGTCGCGCCGGCGATCAGCAGGTGCGGCATCCGGGCGAGACTGGCGCAGAAGATCTCGCCTTCCTGCGTCTTGCCGAGGCCGAGCGTCAGCAGGTCCGATCCGCTGCGGAAGCCGGGCGATTCGACGACCTCGCGAAGCGAGATCAGCTCGCGGCGCCGGTTCGGCACCTCGATGCCGACCGTCGAGCGCCCCGGCAGGCGGTCGATGCGGACGTTCTCGGCCTCGAGCGCGAGCGCGAGGTCGTCGCTCAGCGCCGTGATCCGCGAGAGCTTCACGCCGGCATTGGGCCGGAACTCGAACGTGGTGACGACCGGTCCGGGATGGAACTCGCGGACTTCTCCCTCGACGCCGAACTCGGCACAGCGCCGCTCGATCAGGCGCGCGATCGCCATCAGCTCCTTGCGGCCCACCGGGGCGGAGGCCTGGGGCGGTTCGAGCAGATCGCTCGGCGGAAGGCGCGCGCGGCCGGCGGCGGGCAGTTCGACCGGAAGCCGCGCCTGGCGCGGCGCCTCCCGGCTGCGCCGGCGCTTCGCGCGGCCGCGGGCCGGAGCGGCGGTGCCGGCGGTCTCGGTCTCGGGCGGATCCTGCGTCTCGAGCCGCTCGCGGGCCCGTTCCGTCGCTTCCACGAGATGGTCCCGGGAAGGCTCGACCTCATGGAGCGGTCG
>JAJRXN010000508.1 GCA_024276295.1 Acidobacteriota bacterium | reverse complement strand
GGGGATCCCGACCAGCCGCCGGCCGGCGGGCGGTTCGCCTACCTCGTGACGGCGATCGACGGCGCCGCGACGGAGACCTCGCCCGGTGAGCCGGCCTCGGCACGGACGCTCTCGCCGCTCGCTTGCCCCTGAGCAAGGCGCGGGCAGGCCCCGGCCGGCATCGTCGCGTCGATGGGCCCCGGCCCGGAGGAGTCTCCGATGAGCGAACGCAAGACCCTGCCCGAACTCGAACCCTCGCAGCCCACGCCGGTCGCCGAGACGGTGCACGTGCAGGAGGGCGCGATCGTCAGCCGCACGCTGGCCCGCCTGACGGGAGGCTCGCTGACGACCTTCGCCTTCGATGCGGGCCAGGGGCTCTCCGAGCACAGCAGCCCCAAGGAGGCGTTCGTGTTCGTGCTCGACGGCGAGCTGGAAGTCACGATCGCCGGCACGCCGCACACGGTCGGCGCCGGGCAGATCATCCGCATGCCGGCCGACGTGCCTCACGGGCTCGAGGCCCGGGCCCCGTCGCGCATGCTGCTGGTGATGTTCGCGAAGTAGCCCGTCCCCGACGTCACGAATCGCGGCGGCGGGGTCCGGGCGACCGGGCTACGATCCTGCTCATGACGCACCGCCGTCGGCGCCGGGACGCGGAACAGGCCGACACCGAGATCACGATCCTCGGCCGGCGCGTCCGCGTCCGTGCGGCTGTCCCGCTGCTCGACGCGCTGGAGCCGCTCGCCCCCGAGCGGATGGCGACCGGCCGCTTCTGCCGGAACCACGAGTGCGGGAACAGCAGGTTCTACTACCGGCTGCCCGGCGATCCGCAGGAGCGCAAGGCCCGAGCCTGCCGCTTCGAGGTCGTGCCCGGCATGGAGATCACCGTGCTCTCGGCCGAGCTGAAGTTCGTCCTCCGCGAGCTGCTGGCCGGACACGAAAGTTCGAACGTTGACGACGCATGACGGATGCAATCAGATATGTCCGGTGTTTTGCGAACACCAATCTCGCGCTTTCGGCTTGACTCGCCGTCCCACTCGTCGTTAAGGTAGGTCGGACCGGCAGCGGGAGGGCCCGCAAGGAATCCTCCCCCCGGGGTGTATTCACACCGCGGCGCCCGATGCGCGCCGCTTCCGGCACGACGACGTCCCCGCTTCTGCCGCTGCGGCGGCGGAGGGGAGGGTGTCGCCGGTCGCGGGGAGGGCCGGATACAGCGCAGACGATGCGACGGACCAGAACACGGGAACGGCAGGAACTCGAGGAGTCAGCATGATCATTCGACCGAGAAAGTATCGGGCCTTCACCCGCAAGGATCTCGACCACATTCCGCAGCTTGCCGCGCTGCCGGAGCAGATCCGGACGGACATGAAGGCGGTTTCCGCGGTCCTTCCGTTCCGCGTCAACGGCTACGTTCTCGACGAACTGATCGACTGGAACCGCATCCCCGACGACCCGATGTTCCAGCTCACCTTCCCGCAGCCCGGGATGCTCGCCCCGTCCGACCTGGCGGTGATGCGCCGGCTCGTCCGCTCCGGCGCCTCGCCGTCCGAAATCCGGCTCGCGGCGCGCGAGATCCAGCTCGACATGAACCCCCATCCGGCCGGCCAGCTCGAGCTGAACGTGCCGCGGGACGCCTCCGGCCCGATGTCGGGCACGCAGCACAAGTACCGCGAGACGGTGCTGTTCTTCCCCAGCCAGGGGCAGACCTGCCACGCCTACTGCAGCTACTGCTTCCGCTGGGCCCAGTTCGTCGGCCTCGAGGATGCCAAGTTCGCCGCCCGCGAAACGCAGCGGCTGGCCGACTACGTCCGCCGCCATGACGAGGTCGAGAGCGTGCTGTTCACCGGCGGCGACCCGCTGATCATGCGCGCTGCGGCACTCGCGGCCTACATCGAACCGCTGCTCGAGATCGACCACCTCGACTCGATCCGCATCGGCACCAAGGCGCCGGCCTACTGGCCGTACCGATTCGTGACCGACCCGGACGCCGACGAACTGCTGGC
Source organism: Acidobacteriota bacterium (assembly GCA_024276295.1). Classification (GTDB taxonomy): domain Bacteria; phylum Acidobacteriota; class Polarisedimenticolia; order J045; family J045; genus J065. The sequence continues at coordinate 637 of JAJRXN010000508.1, read as the reverse complement.
GCTGTTCGAGCGGGTGCGCGAAGCCGGCAAGAACCTGGCGCTGATGGCGCACTACTCGCACCCGATCGAACTCGAGCCGCCGATCGCACAGCTCGCGTTGCGCAGGATCCTCGACTCCGGCGCGGTGGTCCGGACGCAGGCGCCGTTGATCCGGCACGTCAACGACGACGCCGACGTCTGGGCCGAGATGTGGCGCATGCAGGTCCGTTTCGGGGCGGTGCCGTACTACATGTTCGTCGAGCGGGACACGGGGGCGCGCGATTACTTCGCGGTGCCGCTCGCGGACGCGTACGAGATCTACAACGACGCGATCCGCCAGTGCTCCGGGCTGGAGCGCACCGCGCGGGGGCCGTCGATGTCGGCGACGCCGGGCAAGGTCGTCGTGCAGGGGGTCGCCGAGGTCGCGGGCGAGCAGGTGTTCGTGCTCAACTTCCTGCAGGCCAGGGATCCCGCGTGGGTCGGCCGGCCGTTCTTCGCCCGCTTCGATCCGGAGGCGGTGTGGGTCGACCAGCTCGAGCCGGCCTTCGGCGAACCGGAGTTCTTCTGGGAGTCCGGCATGCGCCGCATCGAGCGCACCGGGCTGCCGCCCCGCGGGGGAGCCCGCGCCGGGTGCGGCGCTTCCGACGGCGCAGCCGCC
>JAJRXN010000059.1 GCA_024276295.1 Acidobacteriota bacterium | reverse complement strand
GGTCGAGCCTCGAGCGCAGCGCGAGGCGCTTGCGGTCGGCGGCGCAGCGGAACAGCTCGAGCGTCTGCTGGAGTATCGTCACGAGGTCGAAGTCGCATTCGAGCAGTTCGAGCTTGCCGGCCTCGATCTTCGAGAAGTCGAGAATGTCGTTGATGATGCGGATCAGTGCGTCCCCGCTCTCGACGATCGTCCGCACGCAGTCGCGCTGTTCGTCGTCGAGTCCGGTCTCGAGCAGCAGGCCCGCCATCCCGATCACGCCGTTCATCGGCGTCCGGATCTCGTGGCTCATGTTGGCCAGAAACGCCGACTTCGCTCGCGAAGCTTCGACGGCCTTTTCCTGGGCCCGGCGCAGTTCCCGGGCCTGCCGTTCCGCGCGCCGCTTCGCCGCACGCAGCTCCTCGTTGCTGGTGGCCAGCCGCTGTTCGGCGAGCCGGCGCTCGGCGACCTCCTGCTCGAGCGCCGCCGTGCGCTCGCGCACGATCCGCTCCAGGATCCGGTGCCTGCGTTTGAGGGCGCCGATCCGCAGCCCGATCGCGGCGGCCGTCAGCAACAGGACTCCGAGTCCGCTTGCGGTCAGAAACCACCACGTCTGATAGAAATGGGGAATGATGCGCAAGGGGAGCGACGCGCCGTCGGTGTTCCAGAAGCCATCGTTGTTGGATGCGCGGACGCGGAAGACATACGAGCCGGGCGGAATGTTGGTGTAGTAGGCCACGCGCCGGTTGCCGGCGGAGATCCAGGTCTCGTCGTATCCCACGAGGCGGTATTCGAATTCCACGCGATCGGGAGCGACGAAGCTCAGGGCGGCGTAGTGGAACTCGAGATCGCGATGCCCCGGGGGGATCGCGTCGGCGCGATCGAGGGGAATCTCGCTGCGGTCCGCAGCGAGGCGTTCGATGACGACGGGAGGCGGTACTTCGTTGCGCGCGATCCTGGCAGGGTCGATGATCGCGATCCCCTTGATCGTCGGCAGCCAGAGCCTCCCGGTTCGGTCGCGCATTCCGGCCGGGTGCGCACTGCCGTTGCACTCCCTGTTGCGCATGCCGTCCGCCTTGCCATAGTGGACGGCCCGGAGCTTCCGGAGCCGTCCCTTGGTCACCAGGTCGAAGTCCCGCTTCGCCACCGAGTGCACGCCCTTGTTGCCGGTCATCCACAGCCGGCCCCGGCCGTCCTCGAGGATGCGGAAGATCGTGTCGTCGTAGAGCCCTTCGGCCACGCCGAAGCCGTCGATCCGTTTTCCATCGAGTCTGGCCAGACCGCCACCGAGCATGCCGACCCACAGGACGCCGTCGGCGTCCTCGTGGAGCGCGTATGTGAAGGGATGGGGCAGCCCGTCGGTCACACCGATCACGTCGAGCCGGCCGTCGACCCAGCGGGCGAGTCCCTCGTTGACCGCCAGCCAGATCGCTCCAGTCCGCGATTCCAGGATGTCGTGCACGAGGTCCCCGGGAAGCCCGCGGGCCCGGTCGATGATCTCGACCAGACCGCCGTGGACGCGGGCGGCACCGTCGTTCCGCGTGCCTATCCACAGGCTCCCATCGCTGGTGAAGACGAGCGCATAGATCGACTCCGCCGCGAAGCGCCCTGCGAGCGGCCGGTCGAACCGTCCGTCCTTCAGCCGGCAGACCCCGCCTCCGAACGTTCCGACCCAGAGATCTCCCGCGGGATCCTCGGCAAGCGCCCGGACGTTGTCACCGCACAGCCCGTCGGCCTCGGAATACACGTCGATCCGATCGCCCACGATGTGCGCGAGCCCGCCGCCCCCCGTGCCGACCCAGATCGTCCCGTCCCGCACCTGGAGAATCGCGCGGACCTCGTCGGCAGGCAGGCCGTCGGCCGTGGAGATGGTCTCGAACTTGCTGTCCACCAGTGCGCCGAGGCCACTGCCGTAGGTTCCGAACCACAGGCTCCCTTCGTGGTCCCCCTGGAGAGCGAGCACGTCCGCGTCGGGGAGTCCATCCGCGACGCCGAGCCGCTCGATGCGCCCCGCCATGAAACGCACCAGACCGCTGCCCAGGTGGGCGATCCAGATCGCGCTGGTCGGCTCCTCCCAGAAGGCCTCCACCCGGCTGGCGGGTGCCCCCAGTTCGGCGGGCAGCGAGTGCCAGCGGTCGGCCTCGCGGTACCAGGCGCCCTGGTCCGTGCCGATCCACAGGCGCCACCGGGCATCGACGTGCAGCGCGGTCACTTCCTGGCCGCGGAGCGCTTCCGGAAGCGTGACGTGATGCCTGCGGCCGTCCTTGAGCCGGTCGATCCCCGCATCGTGGGCGACGAGGAGGCTGCCGTCGGCGAGCGCGAGGAGGGCTCCGATCTTCTCGCCGCGCAGGCCGAGTTCGCCGCGCAGACATCGGATCGTTCCGTCCTCGAGCAGCGAGAGCCCGCGGGCCGTGCCGACCCACAGCCGTCCGTCCTCCTCCTCGGCGACGGCGCCGACGATCGGACTGCACAGTCCGTCGCGGTCGGTCCAGGAACGGCTGCGCGATCCGTCGAGAAGACCGAGGCCGCCGAGCGTTCCGATCCAGATTCCTCCCCCCCGGGCCTCGTCGAGGGTCGACACGCTGTTGTGCGGCAGCGCGGGCGTATCGTGCTTGTCGAACGTGACGAGTTCACCGCCGTCGTAGCGAACCAGCCCCTCCTGCGTGCCGGCCCAGATGAAGCCGTCGCTGGTCTGCAGCAGCGCCCGGACACTGCTCTGGGGCAGGCCCTGTTCCTCCGTCCAGGTATGGACCAGATAGCGACGGACCGGTGCTTCGGGATCCAGCGCGAGACACGGCACGATGGCGAGCGGCAGGATCCCCGCCAGCAGCCATGCGGCTGCCGGGCAGCGCGATCCGTTCCTTCGCTCCGTCGTCGTCTCCATGCCCCCGGGCTCCACGTCCGGCCGCGGATCGCCCTGCGGTGCCGGCTTCCGGACGCCCCCTGTTCTTCTCGACCCGAACGCCGGGCCCCTTGAACGCCGCGAGGCCGATCCGGCGTTCCCCGCGGCCCGCGGTCCGGCGTCGCGGTACCATCCCGGCGGAGGAGGTCTGATGACAAGGTCCGCAATTGTTGCTGCTGCATTGTTCCTGTTCGTCTTCCCCGCATCGGCAGCGACGTGGATCGACACCGGGCGCAGCAGGGCGATCGCCAACAGCCTGGGGGTCGATCGTCAGGTCGACTACCGGGCCCTGGTCCGGCGCGGTCCCTGGGACGACCGCAACTACCGCCTGACTCAGGCGGATCTGGCGCTGTTGCCGGAGGACGAGTCGGTCCGGCGCTCGCCGATCCCGGTCTTTTTCCGGATCGTCCTGCGCCGGGAGGCTGCACGTCACGGGGCCGGTCCGCTGCCGGCGTACCCGCTGAGCGCGCTCAACGTGTTCCGGCAGAACTTCGGCGGCTACCTGGTCGACGGGCGCTACTACCACAAGGCGGTCTGGCGTGACGGCCAGTACTTCATCGTGCTCGACAGCCTGCTCGCCGAACCTGCGACCGGAGCGGGCACCGACGTGCCCGCCGAGGTGCGGGTGACCTAACCCAACGGCGCGGCCGAGTCGGCGATCGCCATCAACCCGGTCGACACGCAGAAACTCGTCGCCGGATCCAACGGGCCCGGCAGCGGGCAGAAGATGCACTATTCGACGGATGGCGGCGCGACCTGGACCCAGGTCGACCTGCCGCTCGGGGGAACCTGCTGCGATCCGACCGTCGAGTGGTCGACCGACGGGAAGTACGCGTACACGGCGACGCTCGGCGGGTGCATCGTCTTCTGCGAACTCTGGTTCTACCGTTCGGACGACGGCGGCATGACGTGGACCGGCCTCGAGTCGGTGACCCCCGGTGACCCTCGGCGCGAGATCGAGACCTCCTTCGCCGACCGCGAGTACCTCCACGTCGACCATTCGCCGACCTCGCCGTACAAGGACACGATCTACCTTGCCTGGCACAAGTGGAACGTCATGCGGCTCAGCCGCTCGACCGACTTCGGCAACACCTGGTCGACCTGGGTGTTCTCGGGGACGCCGCTCGGACTTGGCGCCGACGTGGCGACCGATCGCGCCGGAAACGTCTACTACGCCTGGCCGGGCAGCGATTCGCTCGAGGTCCATGTTTCCAAGTCGACCGATGGCGGTGCGTCGTTCGGACCGCTCGTGACCGTCGCCACGAACAACGCGTCGTTCTCGTTCCCGCTGCCCTCGATGGAGAGCCGGGAGGCGGCGATGTACATCTCCGCCGATGCCGACACGAGCGACGGGCCGTACGCCGACAGCGTCTACCTGGCGTGGACCGACACCACGGCCCCGGAATCGACCGTTCCGTCGGAGAATCACGCCCGCATCCGGGTGGCGTATTCGCGCGACGGCGGCGACACGTGGACGGTCACGACGCCGCACGAGACCGCGGACGAACTCACCGTCGATCGCTGGCAGCCGTTCCTCGCGGTCGGTCCGGACGGAACCGTGCACGTGATCTTCAACGACACGCGCCGGTCGCCCGACCGGACGGCCGTCGACGTGTTCTACAGCCATTCGACCGACGGGGGCCAGACATGGTCGACGCCCGAGCGCGTCACGAGCGAGCTGTCACCGAATATCGACGACAGCTTCGAGTTCGGCGACTACAGCGGTCTGGACATCGTGATGAACGACCTCGTGGCGATCTTCACCGACAACCGCAGCGAGGGCGGGGGGACGGGCGACTCGATCGACGTCTATGCCGCCGGCATCACGCCCGGCGGTGGCGGCGGGGGTGGCGCGGGCCGCATCCCGGGGTCGCGCAACGTCACGGGGACACCGCTGACCATCACGCGGCTCGGCAACGGTGACCTTCAGCTCGACTGGTCCGCGGTCTGCGGGGCGGGAAGCGACTACGGCGTCTACGACGGCGTCCTCACCGTGCTCGACGACACGAATCCGGTGCAGTGCTCCACCGGTGGCGCGACCTCGACGACCCTGACGCCCGCCGCCGGCGACCGCTTCTACCTCGTGGTCGCCAACGACGGGGCAGGCGCCGAAGGCTCGTACGGTCGCCGGAGCGACGACAGCGAGCGTCCGGTATCGGCCTCGGCGTGCTTCCCCCAGAGCATCGGCGCGTGTCCCTGAGCTGGGCCGACCCCTCGGAGCCGGCCCCGTCGTAATAGAATGCCCCGGCAGCGGCGGGCACGAGGGCCCGTTCCGCCGAGGGTGTCCTGGTGGCCCTGCAGGTCGGAATCGACGTCGGTGGCACCTTCACCGACTTCTTTCTCTGGTCCGAAGACGGGCGGGTCGAGACGTACAAGACGCTGTCGACGCCATCTGATCCTTCCATCGCCGTGCTCGACGGCCTGCGCGCGATGGCCGCCGGTCGCGACCAGGACCTCGGGACGTTCATTGCGGGCATCCGCACGATCGTCCACGGCACGACCGTCACGACCAACGCGATCCTGACGCGACAGGGGGCCCGCACGGGTCTGATCACGACCGAAGGCGTGCGTGACGCGCTGGAGATGCGCCGCGGAATCCGCGAGGAACAGTACGACAACCGGTACCGCAACGTCGTCCCGCTCGTCCCGCGCTACCTGCGGCGCGCGGTGCCGGGGCGGCTGGATCGCCGCGGCAGGGAAGTCACCCCGCTCGATCGCGACGCGGTGCGGAAGGCCGCCCGCCTGCTGTCGCGCGAGGACGTCGACGCCGTCGCGATCTGCTTCATGAACTCCTTCGCCGATCCCGCTCACGAGGACGCCGCCGCGGAAATCGTCCGCGAGGAGCTTCCGGAGGCCTTTCTCAGCGTCTCGTCGCAGGTGCTTCCGGCGGTCCGCTTCTACGATCGTGTCTCGACGACGACGATCAACGCCTACGTCGGCCCCGTCCTCGAGCGTTATCTCGGCAGCCTGACAAACCGGCTCGCCGAAGCCGGTTTCTCCGGCGTGCTGCTGATCATGCAGTCCAACGGCGGCGTGGCCCGCCCGGAGGTCACCCGCGAACTCCCCGCCAGCACCCTGCTCAGTGGACCGGCCGCAGGCCCCCGGGCCGCGATGGCCTGCGCGCGACCGCATGGGTACGAGAGCTGCATCCTGATCGACATGGGCGGGACGAGCTTCGAGGCGAGTCTGGTCAGGGGCGGCGTCGCCGAGCTGAAGACCGAGGGGGAGATCGACCGCCTGCGTCTCGGTCTTCCAATGCTCGGGATCAGCACGATCGGAGCCGGGGGCGGCAGCATCGGCTGGATCGACGAGGGCGGCCTGCTGCGGATGGGGCCCGAGTCGGCGGGCGCCGTGCCCGGCCCGGCCTGCTACGGCCGCGGCGGCGAGCGCCCCGCCTGTACCGACGCGATTCTCCTGCTCGGATATCTCGATCCGCAGCGCTTCGCCGACGGCCGCCTGCCGCTGGACCGCGTGCTCGCCGAGCTGGCGATCGAGCGTTTCGTGGCCCGGCCGCTCGGGCTGGACGTCGAGCAGGCGGCGCAGGGGATGTACCGCGTGATCAACGCCAACATGGCCCACGGCGTGCGCGAGATCACGATCAAGCGCGGCATCGATCCCCGCGAATTCCCGCTCGTCGTCGCCGGAGGGGCGGGTCCGCTCCATGCGTGCATGATCGCCCGCGAACTGGGCATCCGGACGCTGGTCGTGCCGGCCGCGGCATCGATCCTGTGCGCTTCGGGCATGCTGCTGAGCGACCTCCAGCACGACCACGTCCAGTCGTACATCACGTCATTTCCGGATCTCGACCCCGCCCGTCTGCAGGCGATCGTCGGCGACCTCGCGGGGTGCGGGCGGGACGAACTGCTGCGCGAGGGCGTGGCGCTCGACGCCATCTAGCATCAGCCGGCGCTCGATGTCCGCTACGTCCGGCAGTACCACGAGGTGACCGTCGATGTGCCCTGGACCGCGATCGAGCAGGGCGATCTCGAGGCGATCGCCCGCGCGTTCCATGCCGAGCACGACCGTCTCTACGGCTACGATCTCCGGCGCGAAGGCACGGCGCTCGAGCTGATCAACGTGCGGGTCCGCTCGGTCGGACGGACCGACAAGCCGTCGCTGCCGCGCATCGCCGAGGGCGGCGCCGATCCGGCGTCGGCGTTCCGGGGCAGTCGGCGCGCCTTCGTCCCCGAATGGGACGTCTTCGAGGACGTCGCCGTCTACGACGGTCACCGGCTGCGCGCCGGCAACGTGATCCGTGGTCCGGCCCTGATCGAACGCTCCGATACCACCGTGCTCGTCAGCGCGGGGTTCACGGCGGGCGTCGATGTCCACGGCAGTTGCCTGCTCGTGGCCGACGATGCGGAGGCCTGAGATGTCGCAACCCGCCGTCGACAAGGTCCTGGTCTCGATCCTCGGGCGGGCGCTCAAGTCGATCACCGACGAGATGAGCATCTCGATGGAGAAGACCACGCGCTCGCCGATCCTCTGCGAGGCGAAGGATTTCGTCACCGGTCTCTACGATGCCGAGGGGCGGATGCTCGAGCAGACCGAGAACCTGCCGATCCTCAGCTTCTCGCTCAGTCCGGTCTGCCGGTTCATCGCCGAACGCTTCCGCGGCGAGATCCATCCCGGGGATGTCTTCTTTCACAACGACGTGTTCACGTACGGCAACCAGAACAACGACGTCGCGGCGTTCAAGCCGATCTTCCATGGCGAACGGCTCATCGCGTGGGCTGCGACGAAGGGGCACCAGGCGGACATCGGCGGCGCGGTGCGCGGCGGATACAACCCCAACGCCACCGAGGTCTGGCAGGAGGCGCTCAGGATCCCGGCGGTCAAGGTCTACGACCGGGGCGAACTGCGCCGGGACGTGTGGGATCTGATCTTCAGCAACATCCGCCTGCCGATCGTCGAGGAGGACATGCGCGCCGAGATCGGCGCCTGCACGGTCGGCGAGCGACGGCTGCTCGAGCTGGTCGAGCGGATCGGGCTGGAGCGGTTCGAGGTCCACAAGCAGGCGCTGTTCGAGGCGGCCCGCAGGATGATGGCCTCCGAGATCCGCACGATTCCGGACGGCGTCTATCGCGGCGAGGGCCGGGTCTACTTCGACGGGCGCACTCCGGGATCGGTCTACACGATCCGCGTGACGATCACGGTCGACGGTGAGCGGATCGTCTTCGACTATTCGGACACCGACCCGCAGACCGACGGATTCGTCAACGGAACCTACACGTCGAGCGCCTCGGCGACGGTGCTGACGTTCCTGCAGATGGTCAATCCGGACATTCCGCACAACGACGGGATGGTCCAGCCGCTCGAGATCGTGATCCCCGAGGGGACGATCCTCAACGCTGCCTACCCGGCGGCGACGACCTTCGGCAACCACCTGTGCCCACCCAATGCCGACGCGATCATCCGCGCCCTGGCACCGGTGATCCCGGAGCGCGTGACCGCCGGCTGGAATCCGCTGCTCTGCTCGCTGACCTCCGGGCATGACCCGGAGCGCGGCGACAGCTACGTCGACATCTTCTTCATGGGCCTCAAGGGAGGCTCGGGAGCGACGTGCGACTGCGACGGGTACGACCACATCGGGATGATCGACGCCTCGGGAGGCGTGCTCGACCAGGACTACGAGATGTTCGAGCAGTCCACTCCGCATCTGCTGGTCAGGCACGAGTTCCTGACGGATTCCGCCGGAGCGGGCAGGTGCCGCGGAGGACTGGGAGTCGAGAGCCGCGTCGTTCTCGGCGGGGAAGGCACCCAGCTCGTGACTTTCGGTGACGGGGACGTGGAGCCGGCGTTCGGGCTGTTCGGCGGCCACGACGGGACGCTGAACAGCATCGAGCTGCGGTATCCGGACGGGCGCTGCCAGCGGGCGAAGAGCAAGGACATCGTTTCATCCGTGCCGGCCGGCACGCTGTACGTCCAGCAGGCCGGCGGAGGAGGCGGCTACGGCGATCCGCGGGAGCGGCCCGCCGAACTCGTGCGCGAGGAAGTGCGCAACGAGGTGATCTCGGCGGCGGCGGCACGCGAGGTCTACGGTGTCGTGCTCGACGAAGAGACGCTCGAGATCGACGAGGAGGCGACCCGCCGCCTGCGCACCGGGGAGTGACGCGATGGACCTTGCGCTGACGGCCGAGCAGGAGCAGATCCAGCAACTGTTCCGCGAGTTTGCCCGGGACGAGATCCGCCCCCGGGCCGCGCAGCTCGACGAGGAAGCCGCGTTTCCGCGCGACCTGTTCGACAAGGCCGGCCGGCGCGGGCTGTTCGGCATGCGCTATCCGCCGCCGGAGGGAACCGGCGCCGATCTGCTCTCGTTCCTGCTGGCGATGGAGGAACTCGCCTGGGGCAGTCTCTCGGTGGCGGCAGCCTGCGCGATGCAGGCGCTGATGGGGACGTTCTTCGTCCATCGCTTCGCCGAAGGCGAGACGAGAGATCGCCTGGTGCCCGCGGCGCTGCGCGGCGAGCTGGTCGGGACGATCTGCATGACGGAGCCCGGCGCCGGGAGCGACCTCGGCGCGATCGCGACCCGCGCCGAACGCCACGACGGCACGTGGCGGCTGACCGGGCAGAAGACGTGGATCACGTCGGCGCCGGTGGCCGACTTCTTCACGGTATTCGCCCGTTCTGGCGAGAAGGAACTCAGCGTGTTCCTGGTCGAGAAGGGGGCTCCGGGCCTTTCGGTCGGTCGCAGCATCGACAAGACGGGCGTGCGCGCCTCACCGACCTCGGAGGTGTTCCTCGACGGCACCCCCGCGACGTGCCTGCTCGGCGAGCAGGGCCAGGGGATGCGCTACCTGCGGGAGGTGCTCGTCCCGATCCGGCTGCTGACCGCCGCACTGGCCCTCGGGACCGCCCGCGCCGCGTTCGAAGAGGCCCGCGAGTACGCGGCCGGGCGCACGCAGTTCGGCCGGCCGATCGCCCGCTTCCAGGCGGTCCAGATCCACCTGGCGGAGATGGCGGTCGATCTCGAGGCGGCGCGCCGCCTGACGTACTGGGCCGCGTGGCGTGCGGACCGCGGTCGATCCGCGGAGACCGAGGCCGCGATGGCCAAGCTGTTCGCCTCGGAGGCGGCCCTGCGGGTCTGCGATCGCGCCTGCCGGGTGCTGGCCAGCTACGGCTTCGCCCGCGAGTACCCTGTCGAACGCCTGCTGCGCGACGTGCGCTTCACGCTGATCGGAGGCGGCACCTCGGAGATCCTCCGGATCAACATCGCGAAAGGAGTGATGCGATGAGCGCTCCCGGCGACGCGGGAGAGCGGCCGATCCGCGTCCTGATCGCCAAGCTCGGACTCGACGGGCACGACGTCGGCGCCAAGGCTGTCTGCCGCGCGCTGATGGATGCCGGCATGGACGTGACGTACACCGGACTGCGGCAGACCCCGGAGGACGTCGCCGAGGCGATCCGCGCCCAGCGGCCTGACGTCCTCGGCCTGTCGATCCTCTCCGGTGCGCACCTGCCGCTGTGCCGGCGGATGAAGGCCGCGCTCGAGGAGCGGGGCGTGGAGGCGCCACTGTGGATCGTCGGCGGCAACATCCCGCGCCGGGACGTCGCCGCACTCGAGGAACTCGGGGTGCGTCGGGTCTTTCCGGTCGGCACCCCGTTCGAGACGATCGTCGGCTTCATCCGTCAGGAGGCACGGCCGTGAGCGACGAACACCGGGGAGTGCCGCCCCTGTTCTGGGAATCGGGTCTCGAGATCAAGCCGGTCTACGGTCCCGAGGACGTCGACGAGAGCGGCGGCTGGGACGGCATCGGGCGGCCGGGGGAGTACCCCTATACGCGCGGGATCCATCCGCTGATGTACCGCAGGCTCCCGTGGACGATGCGCCAGTACTCCGGGTTCGGCACCGCCGCCCAGACACGGGAACGTTTCGACTACCTGATCCGCAACGGCCAGACGGGACTCAACGTCGCCTTCGATCTGCCGACGCAGTGCGGGCTCGATTCCGACGATCCGCGTGCAGCGGGCGAGGTCGGCCGGGTCGGGATGGCGGTCGACAGCCTGGCCGACATCGAGCAGGCCTTCGAAGGCATCGACCTCAACCGCATCACGGTCTCGCTGACGATCAACGGCGCCGCGGTGCCGATCATGGCGATGTACTTCGCGATGGCGCGCAAGCGCGGCTTCGCGCTCGAGACGCTGCGCGGGAACTGCCAGAACGACATCCTCAAGGAGTTCATCGGACGCGGCACGTGGATCTTCCCCGTCGAGCCGTCGATCCGGCTCGTCGGCGACACGATCGAGTTCTGTGCCCGGCACGCGCCGAAGTACAGCCCGGTCAGCGTCTGCGGCTACCACGTGCGCGAGTCGGGAGCGAGCCCGGCCCAGGAGATGGCGTACGGGCTGTCGATCGCGTGTGCCTACGTCGAGCATGCCCTGGCCCGCGGGCTCGACGTCGACCAGGTCGCCGCCGGCATCACGTTCAACTTCGACATCCACGGCAACCTGTGGGAGCAGGTGGCCAAGTTCCGCGCCGGACGGCGGCTGTGGGCGAAGATCCTGCGCGAGCGGTACGGCGCGACGTCGCAGCGGGCGATGAAGCTGCGGATGATCGCCGGCGGTGGCGGCGGCGGGCTGACGATCCAGCAGCCGGAGAACAACATCGTGCGTGGGGCCTACTACGCGCTGGCCAGCGCCTTGGCCGGAACGCAGACGATGGCACTCTGTTCGTACGACGAAGCGTACACGATTCCGAGCGAGCGGGCCGCACTGCTGTCGCTGCGCACGATGCAGATCCTGATGCACGAGACCGGGGTCTGCGACACGGTCGATCCGCTGGCCG
>JAJRXN010000507.1 GCA_024276295.1 Acidobacteriota bacterium | reverse complement strand
CCTGGTCTTCGGGATGGATCGCCGCGAAGGCCAGGCCGATGTGGTAGCGCCCCACCGGGAGCTGGTCGCCATCGGGATGCTGGACGCTGGCGACCCGGGCGAGGAAGCGCACGCGCGCGATCGTCGCGCCGTGCATGGTCAATTCCCCCTCGACCAGCGTTCCCTCCGGAAGATGGGCCGGAAGCAGGACGCCGAGCCCGGAGCCGGAGCAGGAGTCCGTCTCTCCGCGAAGCCACCCGGCATCGTCACCGGTGGTGGCGCCGACCGCCTCCACGATCCGCGAGACCTGGTCCTCGAGGGCGTCCAGCCGGGCCAGGATGCGGATCAGTGCATCCTGCTCCCAGGTCCGCTCCTCGGGCGGCGGAGCGCAGTGGTCGGGAGAGGCGATCTCGACGAAGGTCCGCTCGACCGCGAACCGGCGGCCGAGCAGTTCGGCTTCGGTTTCGTCGACGACGCGGAGCCTGAGCGGAAGGGCCGCGTCGACGCGTGCGAACGTTCTGGTGGTCTTCATCGGCCTAGCGGTCCTCCTGCATCAGGTTGCGCGATGCCCGGCGTGTCGCGCGGCGCACCGCCCGTCGGGCGGCTGCCCGCGAGCGCTTCTCGCGGTAGAGGTCGCGGTCGGCCAGCGCGAGCATGCGCCACGGGTCACCGCCGGCCTCGGCGAGATCCGCGACGCCGATCGAGACGCTCAGGCGGATCGCGACCGCCGTTCCGGGGATCTCCACCGGAGTCTCGGACAATCTGCGTCCGAGCCGCTTCTGGAGGCAACGCGCCTGCGACGACGAGGCACCCGGGAGCAGGGTGACGAACTCGTCGCCTCCGTAGCGCACGACGAGATCGGTCCGGCGCAGCACGGCCAGCATCTGCCGGGCCGCACTCTGCAGGGCGATGTCTCCGGCCGCGTGGCCGAGCGTGTCGTTGATCTCCTTGAATGCATCGAGGTCCAGCAGGGCGAGGGCGAGGTCGTGGCCGTGGCGGCGCGCGCCTTCCGCCTCACGCTCGAGAAGCGTCTCGAGCATCCGCCGGTTGTGCAGACCGGTCAGCGGGTCGGTCATGCCCAGTTCGAGGGCCGCGCGGTAGCGCCGGGCATTGGCCGCCGGAACGCCCGCACTCGCGGCGACTTCGGCCAGGGCCTGCTCGAGTCGCCCGGCCTGCTCGCCGAGCCCGCGGTCGAGCGCATAGGCGATCCATCCGTGGGCCTCCTGGCCGGCGACCAGCGAGCCGGCCAAGAGGGGAGGGACGACCTCGTCGCGCCCGAAGGGACGGATCCCGTCGGGTCCCGCGATGAACTCCGGCGTGCCCGATTCCGGATCGAGGCAGCTCAGGGCGCGGGCGCCGACAGGTCCCCGAGCGACGAGTTCGGCGAGGATCTCGTGCTGCAGGCGATCCGGATCGAGGAACTCCGCCAGTCGCGCGGTCAGGCGCGCTCCCGTGGGCGTGGGGCGGCGAGTCCTTCGCTGCCCCGTACGGGGCTCGTCCGCGGCCGCGACCCGCTCCGGCTCGAGAATCGTCGCTGTTCGCTTTCCCGACATCGTCCGCCCCCCGGCGCCGTCCAGAATCTGGTCACGGAGGCTCGATGCCGAATCTGGGTCTTCCGCATTGGTTCGGCAACCGTCGCGGTGCTGTTTGCGAGGAGGACACCCTGGAGCCCCGCCCGCCACCGCCGGGTCATGGGCTAACTGCTTTTCGGTCCTAAAGTTCCAGCCGATCGCACCGAGAAGCAGGGACGAACGGGCGCCACCTCAAAGCCCCCGCCCCGGTGACGCGGAATCGACTCGGGGAGCTGCAGGAAGGGGACGACGGGTGGCACGGGATTCCGGGAGTCGGCCCGGGAGTCTCGGCAAACCCGGAAGCAACACGGCAGGGACGCCGAAACGGAACGCACACCATTCAAGGAGGAACAGACATGGCCGCGTTCTCAGTCGTTTCCAATCTCCAGGCTCTCAACGCCCAGAACCAGCTGATCCGGACGCAGGGCGGACTGTCGAAGGCGATCGCCCGCCTCTCGTCGGGCCTCCGCGTGAACTCGGCCCGGGACGATGCCGCTGGCCTCGCCATCGCGGACGCCCTGCGGGCCGACGTCGCCGCGCTGAACCAGGGCGTGCGGAACTCCAACGACGGCATCGGGCTGATCAACGTCGCCGACTCCGCGCTCGGCGAGATCAGCAACATGCTGCAGCGGGCGGTCACCCTCGCGCAGCAGGCGGCGTCCGGGACCTCGGGATCCGACGGCGGTGCCCAGAAGGCCGCGCTGGACGCCGAGTACCAGGCGATCCTGACCGAGATCGACCGCCTGAACGCCACCGTCGAGTTCAACGGCACGATGTTGCTCCAGGGCACGAGCGTGACGATCCAGGTCGGCACCGGCAACACCGCGAACGACGTGATCACGATCGCGACGCCGACCGTCGATTCCGGGACGCTGGGTCTGACGGGCGACCTGACGACCGGCGCCAACGCCCAGACGGAGCTGGTCGCGATCCAGGCCGCGATCGACACCATCTCCAGCGACCGCGGCGGACTCGGCTCCGTGGCCAACCGCCTCGAGTTCACGATCTCCGTGACGACCGTCCAGGCCGAGAACCTCAAGGCGGCCGAGTCGCAGATCCGTGACGCGAATGTCGCGGAGGAGATCGTCAACCTCACGCGGTTCCAGGTGCTCAACCAGACGGGACTGTCCGCCCTCGCGCAGGCCAACTCGACCTCGCAGAGCGTGCTCGCCCTTCTGGGCTAGTTCGACCGGGGAAGGGGATGGGGCGCGCCCGCGTCCCGTCCCCCGCCTCTCCGGCTGATCCGGAGGCCCCATGAGCAATGATTCGCTGATCAAGGTCCGGCCGATCGTCGCCGCGCCGGAACCGGTGCGCACGGCGCTGCCGTCGGACCGGCCGAGTCCCGACGCCGTTCAGCGCGTCGAGCGGAGCACGGAAGGCACCCGGCCGCGTCCGGCCGCCGAAGGGCAGGCCGGACCCGCCAGGGACGCCGCACGCGAGATCCGTCGCAACATGGAAGCGGTCCGCGACACGGTCGAACAGCTCAGGGAGCAGCTCGAGCGTGTTCGTGAACAGGGCTACCTGCGCGAGATTCGCATGGACGTCGAAGTCGACCGCGAGTCGAACGACATCATGGTCAAGATCCTCGACGCACGGACCGAAAAGGTCATCCGGGAGATTCCTCCCGAAGATCAGGTCGAATTCGCCCGCAAGCTGGGAGAGGTGCTCGGGCTGATCTTCGAGGAGATCGTCTGACGTACCCGTAGGCCGACCAGGCCGGAGGGAAGAGATCGTGGCACTCGGTTCCGTCCAGTTCGGCCAGGGACTCGCGTCAGGGCTCGACTTTCGCAAGATCGTCGACGCACTGATCCAGGTCGAGAGAATCCCCGTCCAGCGGCTGCAGTCCAAGATCGACGACTACCAGTCCGCCAAGCGCCGGGTCGACGATTTCGGCAGCCGGCTCTCGGACCTGATGTCGAAGCTGGAGACGCTCCGCGCGGACGACGTGATCGGCGGCAAGCTGGCGACACTGTCGGACGAGAACGCCGGCCTGTCCGTCGAGGCGACGTCGGCCGCGGCGCCGGGCAGCTACGCGATCTCGGTGATCGACATCGCCCGCGCGAGTCGCGTCCGCTCGAACACGGTGGCCGACGCGTATTCTCCGGTCGTCAGCGACGGCCAGATCCGGCTCCAGGCCGGCGGCTACCAGGAGATCGTCGTCGATGTCAGCGCCGCCTCGGGCAACAACTCGCTGCGCGCGATCGCCGACACGATCAACAGCGCGGACCAGGGCGTCGTGGCGACGATCATCAACGACGGCACCGGTGCGACGCTGGTCGTTCGCAGCGCCGACACCGGCACGGCCCACGCGCTGACCATCAGCGACACGACCAATCTCGGTCTCGGCGATCCCGCCAACGTGCTCGAGACCGCCACCGATGCCGTGATCGACATCGACGGGATCCAGATCACCTCGAGCGACAACGTGATCGAAGGGGCCGTCGAGGGCCTGACGATCACCGTCAGCCGTGCGACCACGGCGCCGGTGACGTTGACCGTCGACCGCGACGTCGACGGAACCAAGCAGGCGATCCGCGACTTCATCGACGCGTACAACGCGGTCAACGACTTCTACAACCAGAACTTCAGCGAAATCGAAGCCAGGCAGGGTGCGTCGCTTTCCGGCGGCGCGACGATGCGGGGCATCCTGACGACCCTGCAGAACGTCGTCGTCCAGCAGGTGACGGGAATTCCGGCCGGCAAGCTGCAGAGCGCGTCCGAGTTCGGCATCCGGGTCGCCGACCGGACCGGCAAGCTGGAGTTCGACGAGAAGTACTTCGACGACATCGTCGCCCAGGGGCGCTACGACGAGGTGCTCGCAGTGCTCGAGTCGGACGGCTCGACGACCGATCCGGCGGTCGTGTTCCTCAATGCGATCGGTGACAGGGCCACGCCCGGCACCTACGCCGTCAACATCACGCAGGCCGCCGAGCGCGCCGACGTCGGGGCGACGACGGCCGTCCAGGCCGCCGGCATCGCGCAGGCCGAGACGCTGACGATCGACGTCAACGGCGTCTCGACGACGGTCGACCTGCTGGCCGGCGACACGATCGACGTGATCGTCGACAAGATCAACACGGCGCTGCAGGCCGCGGGCGTCGAAGGCGTCGCGTACCAGGACGCCGGCGTGCTGCGACTCCGAGCCGCGGATTACGGCGCCGCGTACACGATCAGCGCGAGCAGCAACGTGGCCGATGCGGGCGACGGGTCGAGCACCGGGATCGGCACGGCCACGCTGACCGACACCGGTCTCGACGTGGCCGGAACGATCGGCGGATTCGCGGCCACCGGCAACGGGCAGGTCCTCACCGGGGCCGAGGGTACCGACGTCGACGGCCTGCTGATCCAGGTCTACGCCACGGCGACATCGGTCGCGGCCAAGGGCGGGGACTTCGGGACGGTCGGCTACAGCCGCGGCGTTCTCGACCAGATGATCAAGTCGATCGACGACATCAACGACCCGTTCGAGGGGACGCTGTACAGCGTCACCAAGTCGTACGACGCTGCGATCGACAGCATGGAAGACAAGATCGAGCGGCTCGAGGCGCGGATCGCCAAGCGCGAGGAGCTGCTCGTGCTCCAGTTCGCCGCCGCCGAGTCGGCCATCAGTCAGCTCCAGTCGATGCAGGCATCGCTGGCGCAGGTCGGCACTGGAACCGGGTCATTCGGTGGATGATCGACCATGAGTGAATCTGCGGCACTGCGGGCGAAGAGTGCGTACAACGCGTGTCACATCGGGCTCGAGGACCCGATCGGTCTCGTCGTCCGGCTCTACGACGGGCTCGTGTCGTTCATCGGGCGCGGTGCGGATGCCTTGGCCGAGAAGGACTTCGCGGAGGCGGCCAAGGCGATCGGACGCGGTCTGGACATCGTCGGCGCCCTTCAGGCGCGGCTGGATCTGGAGCGCGGCGGAGAGATCGCCGCGAACCTCGACCGCGTCTACGACTATCTGCGCCGCGAGATCCTCACCGCGCACCTGCACCGCGACGCCGAGGCGCTGCGGCGCCTGATCAAGCTGATCGCCCCGCTGCGCGACGCGTGGAACGAGGCGCGGTCCGGGGCGGCCGCCGAGTCCACCACGGTTCAGGACGTCGAACGATGAGCAGCGAGCTGGCCGAGATCGATCGGCTGCTCGAGGAACTGCGCCGGCTGGGGCAGGTCGAAGGGGAGCTGATCCGCGAGCGCCGGCTCGTCGAGCTGCCGGCACTGACCGCGCGGCGCGCGGCGCTCGCCGCCGAGGTCGCGACAGCGTTCGCGGGCGCGACGCTCGAGGAAGGCGCGCGCGAGCGCATCGAACGGGAGATCGAGGCGATCCGGCGCGAGACCGGAGACCACCTTGCGCTGCTCTCGTCGTCGCGCGACGAGCTGGCAGACGAGATCGGCGACCTGGCCGGAGTCCGGCGCGCCCTCGACCGTTACGCCACCGCCCGCCGAAGCTGACGGGGCCGTCGATTCGCGCCGGTAGCGGCGGGGCTTGCCCCGCCGATTCCGGATAGAGGCGTTCCAATGGAGAATCGGCGCCCGTAGCGGCGGGGCTTGCCCCGCCGATTCCGGATAGAGGCGTTCCAATGGAGAATCGGCGCCCCAAGGGGCGCCGCTACGGCCCCGCCGATTCCGGATAGAGGCGTTCCAATGGAGAATCGGCGCCCCAAGGGGCGCCGCTACGGCCCCGCCGATTCCCCATT
>JAJRXN010000008.1 GCA_024276295.1 Acidobacteriota bacterium | reverse complement strand
TCCTTGAGCCCTTCGAGCGTCGCCATCAACCTGAGGATCTCGTTGGTCCCCTCGAAGATCATGTTGATCCGGGCATCCCGCAGGTGGCGCTGGTAGGGGTACTCGGCCATGTACCCGAGTCCGCCGAAGATCTGGATCGTGTCGTTGACCACGTCCCAGAGCACCTCCGACCCGAGCACCTTGCAGTAGCCGGTCTCGACCATCAGATCGAGTTTCGTGGTGTCGTAGAGGCCGGTCGTCAGGTAGGCGGCCGACTCTGCGGCGAACGTCCGCGCCACCATCCGGCCCAGCTTCTCGCGGATCATCCCGAACGCGATGAGCGGCTTCTTGAACTGCTTGCGCTCGCGACCGTGGGCCACCGCGGCGGCGATGCAGCCCTTCGCGGCGCCGGCGCACCCGGCACCGAGCGAGAGCCGGCCGGTCGCCAGCGTCTCGAGGGCGATCTGGAATCCTTCTCCGGGAGGGCCGATCCGGCGATCGGGGGTGACGGTCACGTTCTGGAAGGCGAGTTCGGTCGTCGACGTCCCGCGGATGCCGAGCTTGTGCTCCGACGGGCCGTTGGTGAATCCCGGAGCCCCGCGCTCGACGAGAAAACCGCTGACACCCCGATCGCCTTCGCCTTCCGGGCCGCCATCGGTGCGCGCGAAGACCGTGAACAGGCGGGCGTACTCGCCGTTGGTGATCCAGATCTTGTTGCCGTCGAGCCGCCAGCCGCCGCGGTCCGGATCCCACACCGCCCGCGTGCGCATCGCACCGCCGTCCGATCCGGCTCCCGGCTCGGTCAGGGCGCACGCGCAGATCGCCTCGCCGGTGGCGACATCGGGAAGGTAGAGCTTCTTCTGCTCATCGGTGCCGAAGAGGATCAGCGGCCGGGCGCCGATCGAAAGATGCGCGCCGATGAACACCGCCAGCGACGCGTCGGTGCGGGTCACCTCCTCGACGAAGCGGCAGTAGCCCGTGGACCCGAAGCCGGCGCCGCCGTACTCCTCCGGCACGGTCAGCCCGAGCATCCCGAGTTCGCCCATCTCGCGGCGAAGATCCTCGGGGATCTCCTGGCGCTGGTCTATCTGTTCGGGATCGAGCTTCTCGGAAGCCCACTCCCGGAACGCCTCGACCGCCAAGTCACAGGCTTCCTTCTCTTCGGGGTCCTGCTCGGGAAACGGGTAGAAGGTCTCCTCGGAACCCTCCCCGATGAACAGGCCCCGCGCTGCCGCGTGGGGATCTACCGACCTCAGGAGACTCATGGGCTCTTTCTCCGCTCCCGGCTGCTCCGGGCGGGGCGCTCCAAACTCCCACGAGCGCGCCGTCGCGCTATGATGACCGCCGATCACAGCGGTCACGAGGGGGGGCCATGATCGGTCTGTTGCGCTGGCGCGGCTCGGCCCTGGCTTCGGCGTACCGGCTTGCCGACCGGATCGTGGTCTGCCGGGCGGAACGGACCCGCCGCGGGCTCGCGATCCCGGTCGAACCGATCCTCACCCTGCCGCGGGGCGCGCCGCCGGAAGAGCTGGGCCGGGCACTCAGGCGCTGCCTCGAGGGGCCCGGGCGACCCCATCCCGATCCCCACGACTGGACCCGGGTCTGGGATGCGGTGGTCGCGGCGGCGGGCGTCTCGTCCCACCGCTGGCTGCAGCAGTCGGCGGTGCTGATCCGGGTCCGGCGCACCGGCCGCAGCGTGGAACTCGTCCCCGCCACCCGCCGGAGCGAACGCGGTTCCGCCCGGCCTTCCCGGCCTCTGCCCGGCGCGAGGGCGACGATCCGCGTCGGCGTTTCCGACGCCGAGTTCGGCACCGCGCTCGCCGAGGCGTTCGGGCGGGCCGCGAAGGCCTCCGGCGGGCCTCGCAGCGGATAGAATCCTCGCGCCGTCACGCTCCGGCGGCACGAGGAGACGCCTTCTGGACGTACCGCCCATCGACCGCCGGTCTGCTCGCGGCCGGCCTCGCGCTGGCGCTGCTCGCCGCCGCCTGCCGGGAGCCGGCACCCGTGTCACGAGTCCCGTCGTCCCGCCCGGCGGGCCCGCCGGACGTCCTGCTGATCATGGTCGACGACCTCGGCCTCGACCTCGCGGTCTACGGCCGGCAGCGGGTGCCGACCCCGGTGATCGACTCGCTCGCCGCCGAGGGGCTGGTGTTCACCCGGGCCTATGCTGCGGACGGCGTCTGCTGTCCGGCCCGCAGCGCGGTCTACACCGGCCTGCTGCCCCACGAAAACGGCATGTACGGATTCATGACCGACGTGCGACTCCATGACGACGTGGAAACCTTCGACGCGATCCTGCATCGCCGGGGATATTTCGTCGCCGCCGCCGGCAAGCTGCACGTCTCGCCTCTCGACCGGTTCCGGTGGGACGCCCCCTACAGGCGGCTCAAGCGGGGAGACGCGGACGGCACGCGGCGGATCGCGCTGGAACTCTTCGCGGCCGCCCGCCGCAGCGGCCGGCCGTTCTTCGTGATGATCAACCCGCTCGACCCGCATCTCGGCTCGCTCGACGAGGAGGTCGCCCGAAAGAGCGGGACACGCTTTTCCCCCGAGGCGGTGACGTTCGACCCCGACGGCCTCGACTACCCGCAGCACCGGCTCCAGCTCGCGGAGTATTACGACGGGATCGCCCGGGCGGATCGCGTCATCGGGGCGATACTCGCCGCACTCGACGACGCCGGGCTCGCGGAGACGACGCTGGTGTTTCTGACCAGCGACCACGGTTCGCCCGAGGTCATCGCCAAGCGCACGCTCTACGACAAGGGCGTGCGCGTCCCGCTGATCGCGCGCTGGCCGGGCCGCGTCCCGGCGGGTCGACGGACCGGAGCGCTGGTCGGCAACTTCGACATTCTCGCCACGGTGCTCGACCTGGCGGGCCGGCCCGAGCCGGGGCTGTACTCGCGGAGCTTCGCCGGCGTGCTGCGCGAGCCGGACACCGCACCGGGCCGCACGTCGCTCGTGCTGACGCACACGCTCTCGCGTCGTGCGACGTACTACCCGATCCGCGGCCTGGTGTCGGGGAACTGGAAATACCTGCGCAACCTGCGCAGGGATCTCAGGACCTGGCTCCAGTACCAGCAGGATCTCCAGCGGGCGATTCCTCGGCTTCCGCCGGAACGGCGCCGACTGGCCCTGCGGCGGATGCAGCCGCCGCACGAGGAGCTGTACGACCTGGCCAGCGACCCGTTCGAGCTGCACGACCTCGCCCAGGACCCGAAGTTCCGCGGCGTGCTCGAGCGGCTGCGTACCGAGCTGCGCGCCACGCTCGAGCGGACCGACGATCCGCTGCTGTTCCTCTGGGACCATCGCCCCGGCATGGCGGACCCTTTCGGAGAACGCTACCGCGAGCGACGCGGCGGATGGACCTCTCCGCGCAAGACGAAGAAGAGGCCGGCCGCCCCGAACGGCCGCTGAGTCGCGTCGCCGGCTGGCAGCGCCGGGCGGTCGCCGATACAGTCTGCCCGTGATGGCATCCGCTGCGAGCGCACCACGAGACCGGCCCGTCATCGAACTCGACGGCGTCACCCGGACCTACGGCATGGGGGACGCGACGATCCGCGCCCTCGACGGCGTCGATCTCGAGGTCCCCGACGGGCAGTATCTGGCCCTGATGGGCACGTCCGGCTCGGGCAAGTCGACGCTGATGAACATTCTCGGCTGCCTCGACACGCCGACGTCGGGGACGTACCACCTGCGGGGCCGCGAGGTCAGCCGCCTCGACGACGACGCCCTCGCCGA
Source organism: Acidobacteriota bacterium (assembly GCA_024276295.1). Taxonomy (GTDB): domain Bacteria; phylum Acidobacteriota; class Polarisedimenticolia; order J045; family J045; genus J065. Next base: position 312 of record JAJRXN010000008.1, on the reverse strand, counting down.
GATCCGCAACCGCGAGATCGGGTTCGTCTTCCAGAGCTTCAACCTGCTGCCGCGCCTGACCGCGGTGCAGAACGTCGAGCTGCCGCTCTCCTACGCGCGCGTCACCCCCGCGGAGCGTCGCCAGCGCGCGCTCGCCGCGCTCGAGCAGGTGGGGCTCGCCGATCGTGCCGACCACCGGCCGACCGAGATGTCGGGCGGCCAGTCGCAGCGCGCGGCGATCGCGCGGGCCCTGGTCGTGCACCCCACGCTTCTGCTGGCCGACGAGCCGACCGGGAACCTCGACAGCGCCACGACCGACGAGATCCTGGCGCT
>JAJRXN010000506.1 GCA_024276295.1 Acidobacteriota bacterium | reverse complement strand
CGGAACGCGTGGTTCTGCTCCGGGTCGAGCACCTCGAGCAGCGCCGCCTGGGGATCGCCGCGGAAGTCGTTGGCCAGCTTGTCGACCTCGTCGAGCATCATCACCGGGTTGGCGCTCTTCGCCTGGCGGATCGACTGGATGATCCGGCCCGGCATCGAGCCGATGTACGTCCGGCGATGTCCGCGGATCTCCGCCTCGTCGCGTACGCCGCCCAGGCTGACGCGCACGAAGCTGCGCCCCGTCGCGCAGGCGATCGAGCGGCCGAGCGAGGTCTTGCCGACGCCGGGAGGGCCGACGAAGCAGAGGATCGGACCGCGGTGCTCCGGCCGGAGCTTGCGCACGGCGAGGTACTCGACGATCCGTTCCTTGACCTGGTCCAGGCCGTAGTGGTCGCGATCGAGGATCGTCTGGGCCTCGATCAGGTCGACGTTGTCTTCGGTCCGCGCATCCCACGGCAGCTCGACGAGCCACTCGAGGTGATGGCGGATCGTCGCGCTCTCGGCGGCGTCCGGGTGCATCCGTTCGAGCCGGCGAAGCTGCTTTTCGATCTCGTCGCGGACCTCCTCGGGAAGGTCGCGCCCCTCGATCTTCTCGCGGATCTCCTCGATCTCCTCCTCGAGTTCGCTGCCCTCGCCCAGTTCGTTGCGGATCGCCTTGAGCTGCTGGCGCAGGTAGTACTCGCGCTGGGAACGGTCGATCTAGTCGCGCGCCAGCGAGTCGATCTCGTGCTGCATCGAGAGCAGGTCGAGTTCACGCTTGAGCTGCTGGGCCACCAGCCTGAGCCGGTAGATCGGGTCGACGATCTCGAGCACTTCCTGGGCCTGGGGCGTGTCGAGTTCGAGATTGGAGGAGATCAGGTCCGCCAGCCGGCCGGGATCCTCGAGGTTGCTGGCGATGACCTGCACCTCGGACGGCAGGTTCTTGCCGAGGTTGACGCCGCGCTCGAGCGCCTTCTTGACCGTCCGCATCAGCGCCTGGCACTCGACCTCGGTCTCGTGGTCCTCCTCGTCGAGCGGGGGCTCGAGCAGCGGCGTGACGCGGGCGACGTGGTAGGCACCCTCGGTCTCGAGTTCGTCGAGGCGCGCACGGCAGACGCCCTGGACCAGCACGCGGATCCGCTCGTCCGGCAGCTTGAGCATGCGCATGATCACCGCGACGGTGCCGACGCGGTAGAGATCGTCCTGGCCCGGATCGTCGTCGTCGCGATGCCGCTGGGTGACCAGCAGCACCATGCGGTTGTCGGCCAACGCGCGGTCGACAGCACGGATGCTGCTCTGCCGGGCGATGGAGAGCGGCGCGATGATGAACGGGTAGACCACCATGTCGCGCAGCGGGAGCACCGGCAGGCGCTCCGGGATCCGCACCGGTTCACGCCCCTTGATCGTCATCGCTGTTCTCCTTCGTCGACCGGAGCGGCATCGCCGCCGGCCTCGACCGGAATCCGGACCGGGGTCCCCCGCCGGTTGGGAACGCGTGGCAGGCGAATCGTGAGCACGCCCTGATCGAGGCGCGCCACCGCCTTGTGCGGATTGACGGCGACACTCAGCGGAATCGCGCGCTCGAACCGGCCGAGTCCGCGCTCGTCGTGCAGCAGCGCGGCCCCCGGCTCGAGCCGCGCCGCGCTCGGCGCCCGCATGCCGCGCACGACGAGCTGCCCGCCCTCGGTCGACAGCTCGAGTTCGTCGGGTGCGACGCCCGGCAGTTCGACCTCGACCAGCAGCTCGGTCGGCGACTCGGCCACGTCCGCCGCCGGCGACCACTCGCCGGCGCCTCCCGCCGGCAGCTCACCCTCGCGCAGGCGTGCGAGCAGCTCGAACAGCCGGTTGATCTCGCTCTGGATCCTCGCCACCTCGAGATGCAGCCCCCTGCTCTTCACGATCCGTCCTCCCCCCCGGCATGGGCGCCGGTCGACCCGCGTTCGAGGGAACGCAGCTCGTCCATGAAATCCTCGACGTCGCGGAACTCGCGGTAGACCGATGCGAAGCGCACGTAGGCCACACCGTCGAGCGCACGCAGCTTCTCCATCACGTGCTGGCCGATGATCCGCGTCGAAAGCTCGCGCTCCGGCTGGTCGCCGACCAGCGCCTGGATCTCGTCGGCGATCCGCTCGAGCGCCCGCAGCGGCACGGGGCGCTTCTCGCAGGCCTTGAGCAGGCCTCCCATCACCTTGCGGCGATCGAACATCTCGCGGCGATCGTCCTTCTTGACGACCATCATCGGAGTCTCTTCGGGCCGCTAGTAGGTCGTCCAGCGCCGGCCGCACTCGAGGCACTCGCGCCGCCGGCGGATCGCCGCGCCCTTTTCCGAGTCGCGCGAGTCGATCACGCGGTCGCGACGGGCGTTGCAGTGCGGGCAGCGCATCAGGCGGTCTCCTGCGCGTCGAGCGCCTCGGGCCGGACCAGTCCGCCGAGGGCGACGAACGCGCCGCCGAGAGCCAGGATCGGCAGCCAGGTGATCGCGTGCACCACGAGACCGG
>JAJRXN010000505.1 GCA_024276295.1 Acidobacteriota bacterium | reverse complement strand
GACGCGGACCTGCTGCAGAAGGTCGTCAGCGAGCGGTTCATCGTCTACACCGATCTGCGGGCGCCGGACGCGGGGCGCAAGCTGGCCACGAACTTCGAGGTGCTCTTTCTCGTGATCTACGAGGATCTCGAGGCCGGACTCCCCGCCTATTCCAACTTCGGGAAGCTCCCGGTGTTCGTCTTCGCGCACCAGGAGGCGTTCGACCGTCTGGCGCGCGCCGTCGGCATGGAAGGCTTTGCGGGGTACTACAGCCCGCTCGGCATGCTGGCGTTCCACGCGGAGCTGCCGACACGTTCGCGCGCCCTGTCGCTGCAGATCCACGAGACGACGCACGCGCTCGTCGACCGTCACCTGGTCGCCGAAGACCTGTCGCTGGCGACGTGGCTCAACGAAGGGCTCGCCGAGTACTACGGCGAATCCGACGTCCGCCGGGGCCGGCTCGTGCCGGGACGCCATCGCAACTGGCGGGTCGACGCGGCTCCTTCGCTGCGCGGCGGCCCCGCCCTGCGCCGCCGCGGCGACCAACTGACCGGCCCGCTGGCGGTGCGCCATGCACTGCGCGAGGGGTCGCTGCCGACGGTCCGCTCGCTGCTTTCCACGCCCAACGAGCAGTTCTACGGTCCGCGTGCCCGCCTGTACTACGCGATGAGCTGGCTGTTCGTGCACTACCTCAAGCACGGCGCCGCGGACGACGCGGGCGATCGCTTCCAGCGCTTCCTGCTGTACGTGTTCGAAGGGTACCCGATCGAGCAGGCGCTCGAGACCGTCTACGCGACCGGACTCGACGAACTCGACGCGGGGTTCCGCAAGTACGTCACGCGCTTCTGAACGGGGCGCTCACGGCCCCTTGCGGGAGGCCTCGTAGGCGCGGAGGTGCTCGCCGGCCTTCGCGGCATCGCCGAGCCCCTGCCACGCCTTGTACAGGTAGTAGTGTGCTGCCTCGGCGGCCGGATCGAGCGTCAGCAGGTGCTCGAGGTCCTGGACGGCGCGCCGCCAGTCCTGCTGCCGGACGGCGACGAGGCCGCTGTTGTAGAGCGCCATCGTGTCGTCCGGATTCCCCGCGAGCACGATGTCGAGGGCGGCCCGCGCCCGATCCCAGCGCTCGAGCTGGATCGCGGCGATGGCGAGATTCTGCCAGGCCACGGTCATCTCGGGCGCCCGCTCGACCGCGCGCTCGAGCAGCGGCCAGGCGCCGGCCGCGTCTCCGGCGGCGAGCTGCGTGGCGGCCTGCTGCACGAGTTCGAACGGATCGCCGATCTCCGCCATCCGCGACGCCTGCTCGGCCCGGGCCGCCGCCAGCTCCTCGGCATCGCCGAACAGATGCAGCACGGTCTTCTGCAGCGGACCGTCGCCGGGATACCTCGCGGCGAGCCGCCGGAACAGATCCTCGGAGAACTCCCGGCCGCCGCCGTCCCAGGCGCGCCAGGCCAGCCGGAGCGCCCAGCTCCGCATCAGGTTGACGCCGCCTTCCGGGCGTTCCCAGGTCTCCGCGAGCAGCGATCGCGCCTGATCGAACCGGCCGAGTTCCACCAGCGCGTGGAGTCGCAGCATCTCGTCCCGAAGATCGAACCCGTCGGGATCCGAGCACGGTGCGAACTCCAGCACGCCCTCCCAGTCCTCGGCCGCCAGGGCGGCGTCGAGCGCCCGCGTGCACTCGATCACCCCCCGGGCGCGTTCGGCCCGGGCCCGGGCGCGCGCGAACGCCTCCTCCCTGGCGCCGATCCGCCCGAGGAGTTCGAGCAGCAGGCCCTCGAGGGCCAGATCGTCGGGGCGCCGGCGCGCCCAGGCGCGCATCGCCCGCGCGAGCTTCCGCAGCGCCTCCTCGTCGCGCCAGAAACGGCCGATGAGGCGTTCGGCGAGCACCGGGCGCGGCAGGCTGCCCGGCCGCGTGAGCAGATCGAGCAGTTCGTTCCAGAGCGGACGGAGTTCGCTGGCCGGCACGCCCAGGTCGACCTTCAGCTCGAGCAGGGCGGCGCGCGCCTCGATCGCCTCGGGGTGGGCCGCGACCAGCGTCTCGAGCCGTGCGAGCGCCTCGTCGAGGCGCCCCGAACGGGCGGCGATGCGGGCCTCGCGCTGGGCCAGCACCACCTCCGGCGGCGGAAGGGCGTGGGAGTCCGGCGCGGAGGCGGGGCGCGGCGGGACGCCACCGGCGGCAAGGACCGGGCCGGCAAGGACGACGATGCAGAGTGACGCGCGAATTCGCATCGGGCGTGGGAGTCCTGGCTCGGCCACCATGTTACGCCGCTCCCGGCCCGACGGGAACGCCTCCGGGGCATCCCGCTGCCAGCACCCTGGAGAGTGCGACGACGGGTCGATGCCACCCCACGCGACACGGAGATTCCGGGAGTTCCGTCTCCGGCTGCTCCGCTTCTCGTTCCGACCTGGCGGCAGGGACGACCGGCCACTCCCCGTTCGCCTACCACTCGTGACCGTCCAGCTCGCGCCGGACGGATTCCAGCTCGGCCCCGACCCGCTCCCAGCGCGCCAGCAGGCCGGCCAGGTCGCGATCGAGCCGGTCGCGCTCCCGGGTCAGCGCGCGCATCGCCTCGCCGTCGCCATGCGTCGCGGGGTCGACCAGCAGCCGGTCGACCTCGTCGCGGCGCGTCTCGGCCGCCTCGATCGCTCCCTCGAGGGTCTCCAGCTCGCTCTCGAGCGGGCGCAGCCGCTGCCGGCGTCGCGCCAGCGCCTCGGCCCGCGCCCGGCGCCCGGCGCGCGAGCGCGCGTGGCGTGCCGGCGCGGTCCCGCCGTCCGCGCCGCCCCCGGCCGGCGCGTCGCGACGCCGCGCGAGCCACGCCTTCCAGCCCCCGTCGAGCCAGCTCACCCGCCCGTCCTCGACCAGCAGCGTGCGCTCGGTCAGCCCGTCGAGAAACGCGCGGTCGTGGCTGACGACGACCAGCGATCCGGGCCACGCGGAAAGCGCCGCCTCGAGCGCCAGCCGCAGCGGAAGATCGAGGTGGTTGGTCGGCTCGTCGAGCAGCAGCAGCGAGCAGGGAGTCAGCCACAGGCGCGCCAGCGCGAGGCGGGCGCGCTCGCCACCCGAGAGCGTCGCCACCGGGCGTTCGACGTGGCCCGCGCCGAGGCCGAAGCGCGCCAGCACCGAGCGGAGGTCCTCGGGCGTCCTGCCGGGAGCCGCCCGCTCGCACTCGGCGATCACCGACCGCCGGCCGTCCATCACCTCGAGCTGGTGCTGCGCGAACACGCCGACGCGCAGCCCCGGGGCCGCCCGCCGGAGGCCCCGGTCGGGAAGCAG
>JAJRXN010000504.1 GCA_024276295.1 Acidobacteriota bacterium | reverse complement strand
TCGACAGCCCGGCCCGGCAGCAGGTGCTCGAGCTGGTCCCGGCCGGAGTGGACTGGATCGAGGTCCGGGCCTGGGACCTGCCGGAACCGGAGGCCTGGATCGGCGCCTGGAGCGACGAGGAACCCCTGGCCACCCTCGACCCGGGGCGGCTCGTGCCGCGAGCCGCCTGCACGATCCTGCTCCGCGAGCGGACCCCGGGGGTCTTTGCCGGCGGGACGCCCGGCGCGGGCTGTGCCGGCTCCCCGGGGCCTCCCGGAGCAGGCGGCCTGCGCGTCGAGATCGACCGGGCCGGGATCGACGCCTGGCCCTGCCTCTGCGATGCGGCTGGCCCCGGAGCCGTCAGGACCGTATCGGGACCCGTACGCCTGACCCGGCGGGAGGACTGGCCCGTTGGCCCGTGAGCTTGCACGAGAACAGCCTGACGTGGTCCTGCCGGAAGTGCCGGACTTCGACCCGGGCCCACTGCTCCGGCAGCCCGATCTGCAGACGATCATCCCGGCACTGGCGCCGTACCCCCCGGTCGGCGGGGAGACTTCGGAACTGGTCGTCCCGTTCGACGACGACGGACGCGCAGTGCTCGTGCTGGTCAACCGCCCGGAGCGGGCCGCGCCGCGCGGCACGCTGCTGCTGGCCCACGGCCTCGGCGGCGAGGCAGACTCGGCCTACATGTGCTGGACCGGGCGCGAGGCGCGCGAGCGCGGCTGGGTCGTCGCGCGGATGAACCTGCGGGGCTGTGGCGGCACCGAGCGTCTCTCGCGCTCGCTGCACAACTCGGCCCAGAGCGACGACGTGCACCGCGTGCTCGCCGCCCTCGGCTCCGCCGGCTTTCCGCGGCCCGTGGCCGCGGTCGGCTTCTCGCTCGGCGCGAGCCTCGTCCTGCGCGAGGCGGCGCTCTCGGGAGACGGCGCGCCGGCCGACGTGTTCGTCGGCGTCAATCCCCCGGTCGACCTCGCGCTGAGCGCGCGCCGGATGGAGCACCCGCGGAACCTGCTCTACCGGGCGTACTTCATGCTCCGGCTGTGCCGGATGCTCGAGGAGGCGCGGCGGATCTTTCCCGTCCCGGGCCCGCCCGCCCGTCCCTGGCGCGTCCGTTCGATCCGGCGCTTCGACGACCTCTACACCGCGCCGTTTGCCGGGTTCCGCGACGCCGAAGACTACTACCGCCAGTCGAGCGTCAAGGGTGTCCTGCACAGGATCCGCCGACCGGCGCTGGTGCTCTCGTCGCGCGACGCCCCGCTGGTTCCCGCGGCGAGCTTCGACGGCATTCCGGAACGGAGCGGGACCGTGCTCTGCCGGCTCGTCTCCCACGGCGGGCACGTCGGCTACCGTCAGCGGGGACCACGGAAGTTCTGGGCGGCGATGGCGGTGCTCGACTGGATCGAGGCGGTCACGGACTGAGCGCGTCGATCGCCAGTTCGGCGGCGTGCAGTCCGGACAGCACCGCCCCCTCGACCCGTGATCCACCGAAGCCGTCGCCGGCCAGCACCAGCGGCGGCCGGCGGCCGGGGACGAAGCGCAGGGCGCGCTCGGGGTGGTGCATCCGGGGAATCGCGTAGCGCCAGCGCTTGATCTGCCGCTCGCGCAGGACCGCATCGCGCGAGCGGTACGGCGCGAGCGCCTGCTCGAGCCGGTCGAGGGCCGCTGCGCGGGCCGTCTCGAACAGCTTCTCGCTCAGCTCCGCCCCGGCCTGCACCGTGATCAGCAGCGCCTCCGGGGAAACCCCCTTGCGCCGGTTGTCCGCGATGAACGCGATGTCCTCGTCGCGCCCCTCGACCAGCCCGGGCTCCGGGATGTCGACGTCGCCGTCGTACCAGAAGACGCCGACCACGCAGCGCGTGTATGTCACGCGGCGCAGCGCCCGCGCGTCCGCGTCGGGCAGCCGGATGTCCGCGAGGTCGAGCAGTTCGAGGGACTCCGGCACCGGCGGCGTGAGGACGAGCACCCGTGCGCGGTACGTCACGTCGTGGGCATCGCGGATCTCCCACAGGCCGTCGTCCGTCGTGGCGATCCGGGTGACGCGGCAGCCGGTGCGCGCGTCGAGCCGGCGGGCGAGCTGCTCGCCGAAGGCGCTCATGCCGCCGGGCGCGGACCAGCGGACGAGCGCCTGGGTGCGACCCGGGATGACGCTCCCCTCGGACCACCCGGTGCACCACTCCTCGAGGATGCCTTCACGCTGCCACTCGCGGACCATGCGGCGGAACGGCGGCGACTCGGCGGTCAGGAACTGCGCGCCGTGGTCGGCCCGTCCGGGACCGACGATCCGGGTTCCGAGTCGTCCGCCGAGACTGCTGCGCCGATCGAGCAGGATCACGCGCGCACCCCGCGCAGCCAGGGCGCGCCCCGCCGTCAGCCCCGTCATCCCGGCGCCGACGATCAGCACGTCGGTCTGGTTGTCCGCCTGCACTCGCGCCATGTCCGCTCCCGGAGGTGGGGGGTGATTCTAGCGCGAGGGCTGACAGGCTATCGTGGGACGAGGAGGAGACGATGGAACGCATCCCCCAGACGGTGCTCGAGCTTCCGATCCGCGGCCGCAACCTCTCCGCCACGACGCTCGGCGGACAGCTCGCCGGGAAGGTCGTGCTGCTCGAGTTCCTGCGGCACTTCGGCTGACCGTTCTGCCGGGAGGCCGTCGCGGAGCTGCGTCGCCACGCCGAGGAGGATCCCCGCTGGCCGGAGGTCCTGTTCGTGCACATGGGCACCCCCGAACAGGGCGACGCGTTCTTCGACGACTTCTGGCCGGCGGCCCGTGCGGTCGCCGACGCGGAACGACGGCTCTACGAGGCGTTCGGGCGCCGGCGGGGCTCGCTGCGCGAGGTGCTCGGCCCCGGCGTGCTGCTGCGCGGCCTGGGCGCCGCCGCGCGCGGGCATCTCATCGGGCGCGTGATCGGAGACCCGGCGCAGCTCGGCGGGACGATCGTCGTCGAGGCGCCGCGCGTGCTCTGGCGGCACGATCCCGCGACGTCGGCGGATCACCCGGACTGGGCGGCGATTCCGCGGCTCATCGAGCCGCATCTTCGGACGCCGGATCCGGGGGAGCAGGATCCGGAGCGCCACGGCGCAGGACCCTGACCGGGAACGACGCCGCACGCTGCTCGTCGCCGAGCAGTTCGCCGGTCACGTCGACGAGGCCCAGCGCGCGCCGCGCTTCGGCGACGAGCGCCGGATCGCCGGGAACCACGAAGTACTCGCACGGGGCGCCCGCCAGCTCGGTCCGGTGCTCGAGGATCGTCTCGCGCGTCCAGCGCTCGTACTGGACGTCGCCACACCACGGCTGGTCGCTGAAGAACGCCAGGAACAGCCCGGCATCGCCGCCGCCGACGAGGCCCGCATCCGGCGCCGCGCGGCGCGCCAGCCCCTCGCCGAGCGTGCGGGCCGCGGCGACCGCCTTCGGATGGCTCGACGTCGCCGCCCGGGCAAGATCCAGCAGGGCGGGCACGCCGAAGGCGAGCAGCACCGCGGCGTAGGGCAGCGTGCGACGCCACCAGGCGCGGCGCGTCCCTTCGGAGGTGGCGGATGGCGCCACCGTCCAGGCGACGATCGCCAGCGAGGCACCGATCATCATCGGATAGACCGGATAGAGGTACCGCGCCGCGCGGGCGTAGACCGGCAGGTAGATCGCCAGCGCCGGCAGCGCGAACGCTCCGAGCCAGCGCCAGCGCTCGCGCCGCAGGGTCTCGCGCCATGGGCGGTGGAACAGCAATCCCGCAAACAGCGCCAGCGGACCGAGCGTCAGCAGGTCGAACGTCACGAAGTTGGCCAGGATCTCGACGTGGTTCCTGCGCACGAGAAAGAACTGGTGCCGCAGCTCGCGCAGGCTGCCGCGGGGCGACCAGTGCGGGTAGCCGCTGTCGCCGGGATCCTCCCAGACGGTCACGCGACCCGGCTCGGGCCGGGCGATCGTCACGCGGTAGCGGTGGATCACCCGGCCGGGCGGCACGTCCGGACCGACGATCGCCTGGTTGATCCGCCCGCTGGTCGAGAACGTCGGCCGATCGTAGCGCGCGGAGAGCACGGCGATCCACGGCCCGGCCAGCGCGGCGAACACGACCAGCGTGACGGCGGCCGCACCGGCCAGGCGCCGGGCCGGCAGACGCTCGGTGATCGCCCACAGCACGCCGGCGACGAGCACGAACGCGACGCCGACCGGCAGGGCGACCGCCTTGGCGAGGTAGGCCAGGCCGAGCAGCAGGCCGGCCGCCACCTGTACGCCGCGCCGGACCGGCCAGCGCCGGTCGACGAGCCGGCTCGCGCCCCAGAGCAGCAGGCCGGCGAGCAGCATGTCGGGCGTGATCGGCCGGGACGACCAGGTCGCCGCGGCCAGGGCGACGAGGCCCGTGGCGAACAGCGCGAAGCGCCGGTCGAGTTCCAGCCGCTCGAGCAGCGCGTACGTCCCGCAGACCATGACCAGCGACGAGACGACCATCGCGATGCGGGCCGGCGCCACCGGGTGGTCGGTCAGCCAGAAGAACGGCGCCGCGATCCAGCTCAGCAGCGGGCCCCAGTAGCCGGAGACCGCAAGATCGAACCGCCCCTCGGAGACGTACCGCGCGATGCGCAGGTAGGAGATGCTGTCGGGACGGATGTCGAGCTGGTGCCGCACGCCGAGCAGTGCGGCGAGCACGAGCTGGCCGAGCAGGATCGGCGCCGGCGCGAGCCATCCGCGGGCGAGCCGGTGTCCGGAAACGGTCTGCGACGTGTCGTTCACCCGGCCGTCCTTTCGTCCGGCGGCGGATGCAGCAGCCGGCGCAGGGCGTCGTCGAG
>JAJRXN010000503.1 GCA_024276295.1 Acidobacteriota bacterium | reverse complement strand
CGTGGCCCCGCACCACGCCTGGGGCCGGCTCTCGCGGGCACTGTCGATGCTGCGTTCGAGCTGGGGAGCGCCGACCGAGGCCCAGCTCGCCTATCTCGCGCGCGCCGAGCGCGCGACCGTGGCTGCCGAAAGGGCGCTCGATGCGGTGCGACGCGAGGAGGCGTCCCGGCTGGCGGCCCTGGCGACGCGGCACGGGATCGGGCTGCTCGACGGCACGGAGAGCGCGGAGGACTCCACCGCGTCCCGGTAGTGCGTCGGGCCGAACGGACCGCGCGGAGGGTCAGGACTGGTCGAAGGGCCGTCCCCGGCCGAGCAGGAAGCCCTGGCCGTACTGGACGCCGAGCCGGCGCATCGTGTCGAGTTCCGCCTCGGTCTCGATCCCCTCGGCGACGACCTCGGCGCCGAGCTTGCCGGCCAGGGCGCAGAGCGATGTGATCAGCGCCTGTCGCGCCACGTCGGCGTCGGCCGAGCGGACGAGCGACATGTCGATCTTGATCAGGTCCGGTTCGAGGTCCATCGCCGCCGCCATGCTGGCGTAGCCCGAGCCGACGTCGTCGAGGGCGATCCTGATCCCGATCCGCCGGAAGTGGTCGCAGGTTCGGCGCAGGATGTCGAAGTTGGTCACGGTCTCCCGCTCGGAGATCTCGAACACGAGTTCGTGCGGCTGCAGCCCGCAGCCGTCGAGCGTGCGCTGGAGTTCGGCCCCGGAAAACGCCGGATCGTGCACCGCCGACGGGAGCGTGTTGAGGAACAGCTTCGTCCCCTCGGGCAGGCGGCCGGCCGCGCCACGCAGGGCGGCGCGGCGACACAGGCAGTCGAGTTCGAACGTCACGCCGGCCGTCTCGGCGACGCCGAAGAGCTGCGCCGGCGAGACCCAGCGCGTCGACCACGGACCGCGGGCCAGCGCCTCGTAGCCGAACACCGTGCCGGTCGAGATCTCGACCAGCGGCTGATAGACGCTCTGCACCTGCTCGGCGAAAATGATCGTCAGCAGTTCGTTCTCGGCATCGAGGGTCGCCAGCCGCGCCTGCAGCCGCGCCCGGTCGCGCGCACGCCGAATGGCGTCGACGAACGCCTTTTCCGGGCGCGTGGCCGGGTTGTGCAGCGCCAGGCCGCAGCCGACGGCCAGCCGCGGCGCGCCGGACGCATAGGGGTAGACGATCTGCCCGGCGTGCTTTTCGAGGTAGCGCCCGAGATTTTCCGCCAGCGCGCCGGCCGCCTGGCGATAGAACTCGAGGTCGTTGCGAGGCCGGCCGAGCCAGACGGTCAGCGACTCGGGTTCGCCGAACGCGGTCACGATCCGGTCCTCCTCGCTCAAGGTGCGCCCGAGGCAGCGCCGGACGGCCTCCTCTAGCCTCTCGACGATGCGATGGTAGGCCGGAGCGCCGAACTGGTCCTCGATGATCGACAGCTCCGAGAGGTCGACATAGAGCACGGCGAGGACGCCGCAGCGGGCGAGCAGATCGGCCAGCCCGTGCGTCGCATCCGCCGGGCGGACATCCGTCGTCGCGGTGGTGGTCGCGGCTTCCGGCTCGAGCGTGGTTCCGGATCCTGTCGGCATCGGCCTGCTGGTGCTCCCCCGGCGTGCGGGCCGGGCCTGCCTCGCCCCCGTTTCCCTCGGAGCCAATCTGGGCAGTCCGGACCTGCCGGTCAACCGGAACGCCGCGCCCGGGACCGGACGGACGCCCGCCCTGCGCCACGCGACGGCTGGCCGGCCCGCCGGGGATCCGTATGCTGGTCGTCCGGATGCCTGATGCGACCGGCCGGCGGGCGTCTCTTCGCCCGGCGGAAACCTCCGAGGAACGGCACGGCGATGACGGACAACGGGACGCTCGAACACCTCGTCGAACGGGACCGGCGGCCCGGTTGCGGCACGCAGGGCGGACGTCCACGCGTGCGGGTCGTGGCCGTCGCCGAGCTGCCGACACGGTACGGAGGGTTCCGCGTCGTCGGCTTCTGCACCGGCCGCGACGACAAGGAACACCTGGCGATCGTGCGCGGCGAGATCGTCGGGCGGCACGACGTGCTGACCCGCATCCACTCGGAGTGCCTGACCGGCGACGCGCTCGGCTCGCTGCGCTGCGACTGCCGCGACCAGCTCGAGGCGGCGCTCCGGACGCTGGCCCGGCAGCCCCGCGGCCTCCTGCTCTACCTGCGACAGGAAGGACGCGGAATCGGCCTGACGAACAAGATCCGCGCCTATTCGCTGCAGGATCAGGGGCTCGACACGGTCGAGGCCAACCTGGCGCTCGGCTTCCATGACGACGAACGGCGCTACGACATCGCCGCGGCGATGCTGCGCGGCCTCGACGTGCGGTCGATCCGGCTGATGACCAACAACCCGCGCAAGCTCGACCAGCTGCGTTCGCTCGGCATCGAGGTGACGGGCCGCGAGCCGCTCGTCATCCCGCCCAACGAGCACAATCGTTTCTACCTTGAAACGAAGGCCCGGCGCTCCGGGCACTTCATCGAACTCGAATCGTCTCCGGAGGCTCCCGCCACGCCGTCACCCTGGCCGCACGCGGCCGGAACGACCCGCCCCGCGCCGGCCGGATCCCTCGGCGGTTCCCTGCGGGCGAAGAAGGCGTAGACGCCCCGGCGCGCGGGCCGCTACGTGCCGGGTCGCAGCGGAGGACGCTTGCGCGGCGGAGGCGGGGCCGCGTCCTCCTTCTCGCCGAGCGCCCGCCGCAGCACCTTGCCCGACGTCGTGTGCGGCAGCTCGTCGACCAGTTCGATCGACTTCGGACGCGCGAACGGCTCGAGCCGCCGGGCGCAGTGCCGCCGCAGTTCGGCGACCTTCAGGTCGGGCGATCGCGGCACGACGAACGCCTCGATCGCCTGGCCGAGCAGCGGATCGTCGACGCCGCGCACCGCCGCGAGCAGGACGCCCGGATGCTCGAGCAGCACCGACTCGACCTCCCGCGGCGCGACCTTCTCTCCCCGCGTCTTGATCACGTCGTCCTTGCGCGCGACGAAGTAGAAGAACCCGTCCTCGTCGTGGCGAAACAGGTCGCCGGTGCGGCAGATCCGCTCGCCGGGCAGCGGGCCGGGCGGGAACCGCCGCGCGGTCGCCTCGGGATCGTTCCAGTAGCCGCGCATCACGTGCCGTCCGCGAACCACCAGTTCGCCGAGTTCGTCCGGCCCGCAGCGCCGGCCGCTTTCGTCCTCGATCCAGACCTCGGTGCCGGGAATCGCGATGCCGACCGAGCCGGGACGCCGGTCGATCTCCTCCGGCGGAAGCCACAGCGTGCGCTTGGTCTCGGTCAGTCCGTACATCTTGATCAGCCGCACCCACGGCAGCCGGCGGCGCAGCTCGCGCACGTGCGGCGTCGGCAGCGCGGCGGCGGTGTTGGTCATGTAGCGCAGGTGACGCAGATCGTATTGCTCGAGTTCGAGCCGCAGCAGCAGCGCGAAGAGGGTCGGCACGCCGGGCAGGCCGGTCACCCGCTGGCGCTCGATCTCCTCGACGATCTTCGCCGGATAGGCGAGGCCGCGCCCGAGCACGACCCGCCCGCCGATGCGGAAGCCCATCAGCACCTGGTACAGCCCGTAGTCGAACGACAGCGGCAGCGCGCAGTAGATGACGTCGTCCTCGACGTTGCCGACGTACTCGATGATCGACGCGGCGGCGAACACGACGTTGTCGTGGCCGCAGATCACGCCCCGTGGCCGACCGGTGGAGCCGGAGGTGTAGATCAGGCAGGCCAGATCGAGATCGATGTTCGTCCGCTCGGGACGCCCGGTGGGCTGGCCCCCGACGAACGCGTCCCAGGTCATCGCGAGCGGCTGGTCGGCGGCCAGTTCCTCGGCCCGCGGACCGGCGAGCACCACCGCGCGGAGCATCGAGGGCGCCTCGATCACCGCTTCGAGCATCGGCTTCGTCGCCGGGGACGCCCAGCCGATCAGCGCCGCGGGTTCGCAGTCGTGCAGGACGTAGCGCATCTTGTCCGGCGGCGTGTCCGGGTTGAGG
>JAJRXN010000058.1 GCA_024276295.1 Acidobacteriota bacterium | reverse complement strand
GTTCGCTCCGCGCGCGGTGGTCCTGCCTTCGGGTGAGCAGGTCGCACCGGACACGCTTCGCGACCGCCGCCTGCTGCTCGTCTCGGGCATCGCGGGGCCGTCGGCCTTCGAACGGACGGTGGCCTCGCTCGGCGCCAGGATTGCGGATCACCTCGCCTGGCCGGATCATCACCCGTTCTCCCCCGACGACGCGCGGCGGATCGCAAGAGCCGCTCGCGAGAGCGGCGCCGAGATGATCGTGACGACGCGCAAGGACCGTGTCCGCTGGCCGGAGTGCGCCCCGGCGCCGGCGGTGCTGGAGATCGGCGTGCAGACCTCCGCCGAGGAGACGATCATCGATCACGTCATGCGGGCACTCGGCCGGGAGGACTGCGCGCGATGAGCGAGCGTGACCGCGTGCCGGCCTGGCGGCGTCTCGAAGCGCTGCTGCTGCTCGCGCTCGGCGCCGTGCTCCGACGTCTGCCGGCCCGGCGCCGCGCCGCCGTCGGGCGTGCGGTCGGAACCCTGGCGCTCCGCCTGGCGCACTCGCGCCGCCGGCTCGCGATCGACAACATCCGCGTCGGCCTCGACGTCGCCTCGGCCGAGGCCGAGGCGATCGCCCGGAACGCGTTCCGGCACTCCGGCCGCATCCTCGCCGAGTGTCTCGCCATGCCGGCCTACGCACGCCCGGAGGAACGCCGTCTGTTCGACGTGCGGGGACTCGAGCACCTCGCCGCCGCTCACGCGGAGGGTCGCGGCGTGATCGTCTTCTCGGCACACTACGGCAACTGGGAGCTGGTGGCCCAGCAGCAGGCGCTGGCCGGGTATCCTCTCGACCTGATCGCGCGCCCGCTGGACAACCCGTATCTAGAACGTCATTTCTGCCGCTGGCGCGAGCAGTGCGGCAATCGCGTCCTCGGCAAGCGGGGCGTGCTGCGCCGCGCGGTGGCGACGCTGCGCTCCGGCCGCTCGCTGGCGATCCTGATCGACCAGAACGTCAGCAGCCCCCCGCGGGTGTTCGTGCCGTTCCTCGGCCGGCCAGCCTCGGTCACGCCGACCCTCGGACGGCTCGCGGTGCGCCTCGGCGCGCCGGTGGTCCCGGTCGTCTCCCGACCCCGCGACGACGGGGGGTACCGGATCGACTACCATCCCCCTCTCGAGCCGCCCTCCGGGCTCGACGACGACGACCGCGCGCGCTGGTTGACCGTCGAGGCGACACGGATGATCGAGCGCTGGATCCGCGAGGAACCGCGCTGCTGGATGTGGATGCACGACCGCTGGAAGAGCCGGCCCGCGGCGGACGAGACGGTGGAGGAGCTGCCATGAGTCGCCCCGCGCTGTTCTTCGATCGCGACGGGACGCTCTGCCACGAGGTCGGCTACGTCAACCATCCCGACCGCCTGGCGCTGATGTCCGACACGGTCGACGTGCTGCGCCGCGTCGGGGCCAGGGGCTGGGCCGCCGTCGTCGTGACGAACCAGGCCGGAGCGGCGCGCGGGTACTTCCCGTTCCACCGGATCGACGACACGCACCGCCGGCTTCGCGCGCTGCTGGCCGCCTCGGGCGTCGCGCTCGACGGAATCTACTACTGCCCGCACCATCCGGACGTCGGTGCGCCCGGCCTGCGCCGGCGCTGCGACTGCCGCAAGCCCCGGCCCGGGATGCTGCTGCAGGCGGCGCGGGATCTCGACCTCGACCTGGCCCGGAGCTGGATCGTCGGCGACAGCTTCCGCGACGTCGGTGCCGGACGG
>JAJRXN010000057.1 GCA_024276295.1 Acidobacteriota bacterium | reverse complement strand
GCGCGTGACGATCACGGGAACCGATGCGACCTCGGAGAATCCGGAACTCGCCGTCGCGGCAGGCGGCGTGGCCTACGTGCTGTGGAATGACGACCGCAACGGCATCGGCGGTTACGACAACGTGTTCATCACGATCACCACCGACGGCGGCCAGACCTGGAGCCAGGAACGCGCGATCAACATCGACCAGGGCGGGAGTCCGCTCTCGACCTTCGAGCGGGCGACCGATCCGGCGGTCTGCGCGGACGACGCCGGCAACCTGTACGTCGCCTGGCGCGACAAGCGCGATCCGATGGACGACAACAACCTCGATCCGGTCCCGGGGCGCATCCTGCTGCGCCGATCGACCGACTTCGGGCAGACCTTCCTGCCGGCCGGCGACGAGATCCGCCTCGACGTGGGCGATGCCGCGATGACCGAGTCCCGGGCGCCGGCGATGGCCTGCCGGGCCGACGGGACGGTCGTGGTGGCGTGGGAGGACTTCCGCAACGGCTGGTGGGAGATCTTCGTCAACATCAGCACCGACTTCGGCGCGACGTGGCTTGCGTCCGAGATCGAGCCGGCGGCCGGCTTCAACGAGACGTGGGACAAGACCAACGTCAAGGTCCTGCTCGGCGAGGGGTCGCCGCTTGCGATCCGCCTCGGCTGGGAGGACGCGAGGGACGGCGGCAACGATCTCTATGTGCGCGAGAGCCTGGACGGCGGCACGACCTGGAGCGCGTCGATCCGGATGAACACGGGGGTAGCGGCGGGCTCGGTCCCGGTCGAGTCATGGGACATCGACCATGACGGGACGGCACTGGTCGCCGCGTGGGCCGACACGCGCAACGATCCGGGGACCGGGACGATCCACGACGTGTTCGCTTCCCGCTGGGAAGGGGAGGGTTCGCCGGATCCGGTTGCTGAGCGACTCGACCTGGGCACGGCACCGGCGGCCGAGGACTCGCGCCAGATCAGCCTCGCGGCCGATCGCGGTGGGTTCGTCGTGCTGTACGAAGACTTCCGTGACACGCAGCCCGGAGACGAGGAGCGGGCGAACATCTATTCCGGCGGTCGCGGGATGGCGTTCGATCCGCTTGACGCGGATGGGGACGGCATCCTGCGGGACGACGACATCTGCCCCAACTACCCGGATCCGAATCAGGACGACGCCGACTACGACGGCGTCGGTGACATCTGCGACCGGTTCCGTCTCGATCCTGACAACGACTCCGACAACGACGGCGTTCCTGCCGACGTCGACAACTGTCCCGACGTGAACAACCTCTTCCAGGAAGACGACGACAACGACGGCTACGGTCTCGACTGCGACTTCTGCCCCTCGACGCCGAGCGACTTCAATCGCGATCTCGATGGCGACGGCTCCGGCAACGACTGCGATGACGACATCGACGGCGACACGATGGACGCCGCGACGGATCCGGACGACGACGGCGACGGCGTCGACGACACGGGCGACAATTGCGTGACCGAATGGAATCCGCGCCAGCTCGACCAGGACGGTGACGGGACCGGCGACCTGTGCGACCCCGACGATCTGATCGTCGATTTCGTCCGGCTGCATCCGCTCGCAAGGCGCGAGCGGATCACTTGGGAACGCGAGCCGGCCGCGACGTCCTACAACGTGTACTTCGGCTTCGCCGACCGGTTGGCCGCGGGCGATCCCGGCTACTGCTATCGCCCCGGCTTCAAGGCCGATCGCGCCATCATCACCGACACGCCCGAGCCGGGCCTGGCATTCTGGTTCCTCGTGACGGGGCTCGACGGCGTCGGCGGCGAGGGGAGCGGCGGTGTGCGCTCCGACGGCGTGACGACCAGGCCGCTGCCGGCGACCTGCGACGACGCGGCTGCGCACGACTGGGATGGCGACGGCGTGACCAACGACGCCGACAACTGCCGTTTCGATGCCAACGCGGACCAGCAGGACCAGGACGGCGACGGGGCCGGCGACGTCTGCGATCCCTTTGCGCTCGACCCGTACGACGACCCGGACGGTGACGGCGTGCCCTCCGACACGGACGTCTGCCCGCTGATGTCCGACCCCGATCAGCTCGACACGGACGGCGACGGCTTCGGCGATGCCTGCGACATCTGTCCTGCGGTGCCGGATCCGCTCCAGCGGGACGACGACGGCGACGGCATCGGCAACGCGTGCGACGACGATGCCGACAACGACGGGCTGGCCAACGCGGTCGACGACGATGACGACGGCGACGGCGTGGCCGACGGCAGCGACAACTGCGCCGACGCCGCCAACGCGCTGCAGGCCGACCGTGACGGCGACGGCCAGGGCGACGCGTGCGACGCCGACGACCAGGTGATCAACGGCGTGCGCATCGATCGCGACGCCCGCGAGATCCTGAGCTGGGCCGCCGAGACGGGCGTCGAGCACTACTCGATCTACCGCGGTGAACTTGCCGATCTGCAGGCGACGGCGGACTACGGGAGCTGCTTCGTCCCGCAGACGGTGCTCCGCTTCCGGTTGCTCGACGACGGCATGCACCAGCCCGGGGGCGGCTGGTTCTACTTCCTGACCGGAACCTTCGCCGGTGCGGAGGGCTCGGCCGGTACGGACAGCAGCGGCGCGGAGCGGCCGGTTCCCGGCTGCCCCTGACCGCGCCGGCGGGGGCGGCGGACCGGCGGTCCTCGCGGTGCTAAGCTCGATTCTCTGCCCGGTGTCGGTGCGGGAGGATCGCGCATGGTCGACCAGGGGGGGCGGGACGACCTCGATGTCGTCTGCCCGCTGTGCCATGGAAAGCTGCTCGTGGATCGGCGGACGGGTGTGGTCCTCGATGCCGTCGCGCCGAAGAAGGCCGGCGACATCGACGACCTGCTCGACGAGGTGCAGGCGGCCGAAGGCCGCCGCGCGGAGGAGTTCTCGCGGGCGTTCGAGACGGAACGCCGTCGCCGCGAGCTGCTGGAAAAGAAGTTCCGTCTGGCGAAGGAGAAGAGCGAGGACGGTCCGGGGGGGCGCGGCGATCCGCTCGCCGACTCGTGACCGTCGCCGGAGAGCCCACCGATGAAGTCGCACACGCGCTACCTGACGATGAACGTCCCCGAGCGGATGGGGTTCGTCAGCATCCATGGCGAGGTCGAGCAGGCCGTGACGGAAAGCGGTGTCCGGGAGGGGTTGTGCCTGGTCAACGCGATGCACATCACGGCGAGCGTCTTCATCAACGACGACGAGCCCGGTCTGCATCGCGACTACCGGGTATGGCTCGAGCAGCTCGCACCGTTCGACCCGAGCCCCGAGCGCTACCATCACAACCGGACCGGCGAGGACAACGCCGACGCCCATCACAAGCGGCAGGTCATGGGGCGCGAGGTGGTCGTCGCGATCACGGACGGGAAGCTCGACCTCGGTCCGTGGGAGCACATCTTTTACGGCGAGTTCGATGGCCGGCGACCGAAGCGCGTCCTGATCAAGGTCATCGGCGAATGACGCGTGCGCTCGCCGCAATGCTCGTCCGGTGCGTGCTTCCTGCCGCGTGCTGCGTGCTGCTGGTGCTGCCCGCCGCATCGTGCGGACCGGACCCGTCGCGGGAGATCGGCGATCTCTACACGGCGCAGCGCGAAGGCACGCTGACCGTCGAGATGCTCGAACAGGCGCTCGCCAGCGAGCGCATCGAGGTGCGGGTCGCCGCCATAGACCTGCTCGGCACGTTCGACTCGCCTCGATCGAGGGCGCTGCTGCGGGGTCTGCTCTCTTCGCCCGAAAGCGCCGTGCGGGCGACGGCGGCCAGCTCGCTGGCCAAGGTGGGGACCACCGAGGACGCGCGCGTGCTGGCGCCGCTGGTCGAGGACGCGGTCCCGATCGTGCGGCTCAGGGCGGTGCAGGCGCTCGGCCGGATCGGCGGGCACGATGCGGCGCTGGCGCTGGTCGGTGCCCTCGACGATCCGGACGACGAGGTGCGGCGCCATGCGGTCGAGGGACTGGCGGAGATCGCCGACCCGGAGACCTTCGAGCCGCTGCTCGGGATGCTGGACGATCCCAACGTCCGCGTCCGGGCGTGGGCCGTGCGCGCGCTGGGAGAGATCGGCGACCCGCGTGCGATCGAGCCGATCGAAAAGATGCTCACGAGCGACAGCCCGTACGAGCGTGCCTCGGCGGAGAATGCGCTCGCCCGCCTGAAGGAACATGCGGCCGCCGCCGAGTGAGGGCGACGGCCGCTGAGGAGGAAATGCACCGGCGGGGCCGATCCCCGCCGGCGGCCGGATCGCGGGGGGACGGGAATCCTCGATCCGGCTCCACGTCGATCCCGAGTTGCAAGCGGGGTGCCAGCGAGGGGGTCACCCTGGGCGGCCGGTCGGAGAACATGCTCAAGTCGTTCTTTCCAAACGGAATGAAGGCCCCGGTCGGCCCCTCGGACGCTCCTCCGGGGCCGGGGGCCGGCTGGACCCTCCGCCCTCGCGTCCTCTGGCGGGGACGGCGGCGTCCCTCGAAAGTCACGGTGGACACCGCCGAGCCCGCGCTGCTAGACTCTTCCGTGATGCGAGTCGGGTCCCGGCCCCCGGGGGCGGTGCCCGTTCTGCTCGCATCGATCGTCCTGGCTTCGCTTCCATCGTGTCGGCCCGGACAGCACGAGGGCGGACTCGTCTCCGCAGGGAAGCTGGCACCCGGTGAGCCCGGGATCGGACGCTCGGGAGAGACCTCCGAGGATGCGATCGAGCGAGCCGAGGCCGTCCGCAGGGCGATCGACACGGGCGTGGAGCCCGTCCGCGCGGCCCTGGACGGCCTGAACGATGCGGACGCGCTGGTCCGCGGCACGACGATCACGCTGCTGTTGAGTGCGGAGACCGCTCTGGTGCGACAGGTTGTCGTCGAGTTTCAACGTGACCATGGCGCGCTGTTCGCGCCGGATCGCCCGGCGGAACTGCGCCTGCTCGCCTGCGAACTCGCCGCGCGTGACGAACTCGCGGACCTGCTCGACAGGCCCGCGTTCTGCCGCACGGCACCCGCGGACGCCGACCCGCAGGTTCGTTCGCGCGCGGTCGCGTGGTGTGCCGGGGCCGGCCTGATGAGCGCTTCGCGGCTCGAGGCGGCCGCCGGCGACGCGAGCTGGATCGTCCGGACGCGACTGGCGAGTTCCTTGGCCGACCATGCCGGCGTTCCGGGAGCCTGCGCCGTCGTCGAACGTCTGGTCCGGGACGAGCATCCCACGGTCCGGACGGCCGCCCGGCAGGCGGCTCGCTCCTGCCCTCCGGGAACCGAATGAACAACGCAGAGGTAGATCCGTGAAAGACGACGCCAAGCCGGCCGCCCCGAACAAGAAGGGCACCTACCGCCGCCGCCGTCGCCGCCGCCGTCCGTCGGGGGGGGGAGGACGGTCGAGCAGCCAGAACAACGGCGCCACCGAGGCCCAGTCCAACGCGGAGCCGATCGAGGCGCACGGCGTGCTCGAGGTCCTTCCCGAGGGCTACGGTTTTCTCCGCACGCGTCGTGCGAACTACCTGCCGCGTCCGGACGACATCTGGGTCGCGCCCGACATCGTGCGCAACTGGCGCTTCGAGGAGGGGGTCGAGATCCGGGGGCTCGCCCGGCCGACCGGCCGTCGCGGGGCGGCGCTCTACGAGGTCCAGGAGGTCAACGGTCGCGATCCCGAGGCCTGGAAGGAACGGCGCTACTTCGCCGATCTCACCGCGACGTCGCCCGTCGAGCCGATCCGTCTCGAGACCGGGCCCGAGCCGATCGAACCTCGCGTCGTCGATCTCGTCGCTCCGATCGGCAAGGGCCAGCGGTGCCTCGTCGTGGCGCCGCCCAAGGCGGGCAAGACCACGCTGCTCCAGCAGATGGCGCAGGCGGTCGGCGAGAACCACCCGGAAGTCCACCTGATCGTCCTGTTGGTCGACGAGCGGCCCGAGGAGGTCACCGACTGGCGCCGACGCGTTCCCCACGGAGAGGTCATCGCGTCGAGTTCGGACGAGATGGCGCGGAACCACGTCTCGGTCGCCGAGATCGTGCTCGAGCGCGCCAAGCGGCTGGTCGAGATGGACCGCGACGTGCTGATCCTGCTCGACTCGCTGACCCGCCTCGCGCGGGCCTACAACATCGAGCAGCGCGGCTCCGGCAGGATCCTCTCGGGCGGCATCGATTCGCGGACGCTCGAGCACCCGCGACGCTTCTTCGGTGCGGCGCGGCGGTGCGCGGAAGGCGGCTCGCTGACGATCATCGCGTCGTGCCTGGTCGACACCGGCTCCAAGATGGACGACGTGATCTTCCAGGAGTTCAAGGGGACCGGAAACACCGAGATCGTGCTCGACCGGCGCCTGTTCGACAAGCGGATCTTTCCCTGCATCGACATCCACCTGACCGGGACCCGCAAGGAAGAAAAGCTCCTGGGAGACTGGACCCCCAAGGTGCATCTGCTGCGCCGCGCCCTGGCCCAGATGTCGACGATCGATGCCGTCGAGGCGCTGATCAGGAAACTCTCCGCCTATCCGAGCAACGAGGCGTTTCTCGAGAGTCTCGGGGCGCCGGTCCGGCGCTGAAGCGTCTTTCCGTTTCCGTTCTTCGGGCGCCCCGGGTCAGGGGCTCTTCGGATCGAGCAGCGCGAGCTGCCCGCAGGCGGCGAACGCATCCCGGCCGCGGCTGCGGCGGACCGTTCCGACGACACCCCGGGCACCGAGAACGCGCAGGAAATGCTGCAGCCGTTCTTCGGGGGCCGGCTTCCAGGCAAGCTCGGGCGTCGGATTGAACTCGATCAGGTTGACCTTCGCCCGGCACCGGGCGGCATAGGCGGCAAGCCGTTCGGCCAGTTCCGGCGTGTCGTTGACGCCCGCGAGCATCACGACCTCGAGCGTCGGCCGGTCGCGCCGTCCCCGGCCGTACGAGCGGATCGCCTCGGCGAGTTCGTCGAGCGGATGACGCCGGGCCACAGGCATCAGCGTCTCGCGCAGGCGCTGATCCGCCGCCACCAGGGAGACCGCAAGCCGGGGCGGGGAGGGAAACGTCGCCAGCCGGCGGATCCGGTCCGGAAGGCCGACGGTCGAGACGGTCACGCGCCGCGGACCGAGCCCGAAGCCCAGCTCGTCGCCGAGGATCGCGAGGGCGGGTTCGAGCGCCTGGATGTTGTGGAGCGGCTCCCCCATGCCCATGAAGACGATGTTGTACGCGCCGCCGGCCACTTCCGACTCCTCCCGGAGCGCGGCGAGCTGGCCGACGATCTCCCCCGCCTGCAGGTGTCGGCGGAAACCGAGCCGGGCGGTCATGCAGAACGTGCAGCCGAAGGCGCAGCCCACCTGTGACGAAAGGCAGAACGTCATCCGGTCTCCGTCCGGAATGGCGACCGCCTCGACCAGGGCTCCGTCCTCGAGACGCAGCGCGTACTTGACGGTGCCGTCGCGGGCGGATGTCCTGGCGGCGATCTCCGGCCGGGCGATGCGGAAGCGGTCCGCGATCGCGTCCCGCAGGTCGCGCGGCAGATCGGTCCACGACCGGGGGTCGAGGTCGTCGCGGCGATAGAGGGCGGCATGGACCTGCCGTGCGCGGTACGGCTCGATCCCGAGCGGCTCGAGAGCCGCGGCGAGTCCGGCGCGGTCCAGTCCGTAGAGGTTGATCGAAGCGGTGCTCATGGTCTGGCCGCCATTGTCCGGCCCGATCGTCCCGGCGCCAGTCCCCCGGTTTGCCCGCCCCTTCCGGTCCGCGTACTCTCGGCGAAGCCGCCTGGCGGCGGAGTCTTCGCGATGTCGCTGCTCGCGAGCCTGTTCCGGATCGTGGTCCTCGGCCTGCTCGTCTGGCTGGTCGGGCGCCTGTTCCGCGGGCTGGCGCGGGCCGCACCGCCGACCGCCGGACCGCGGGCCGCGTCGCCGACCGGAACCCGCGCTCCGGGCACCCCGGAGCGCCTGGTGCGCGATCCACACTGCGGCGTGGCGCTGCCCCAGAGCCGCGCCATCGCCTGGAACGGTGAGTTCTTCTGCTCGGAGGCGTGCCGGAGTGCCCACGCGGCCGGCGCACCGGCGGCACGGCGCGGTGCGGCACCTTCCGCCTGAGGCGCCCGCTTCCTGACGTCCTGGCGGGACACCGAGAGCCGCCGACCTTGCCGCCCTTTCCGCGCGCTCCCTATATTCCGCGCGGGGGGACGGAACCGGGCTGTGACGAAACGCCAGACACAGGATCCTCTTGCCGAGCTGACCGCACAGGCCGAGCAGGCGTTCTCTTCCGGGGACCCGCAGGCCGCGCGGCAGATCTGGGAAGCGATGCTCCAGATCGATCCGGAGCACCCCGCGGCTCGCGGCGGGCTCGAGCGGCTCGGCGCAGGATCGTTCTCCGCGGCGCCACCGCCGGCGGTCGCCGGCAGCGAGCCGCCCCCGCCCGGTCCGCCGGCGGAGTCCGCCGCCCCGGCGTCTGCCGGAGGGCTCGATCTCGAACTCGATCTCGAACTGCTCGACGGTCCGTCGACCTCTTCGTCTTCGCCGCCACCGGCCCCGGCGCAGCCGACGATGGACGGCGCCTCGGTCCGTGAACTGCTCGAGGCGGCGGAGGAGATCGACCCGGTGTCTCCCATCGACGGCGTGACGGCGCCCGGCGGCGCCGATCCGACCGGTGACGTCTCGACCGAGGTGCTCGAGCTGGTGGCCCGGGCGCGGGACGCCCTCGCCGACGGGGACACCGCCGAGGCGACCCGCCTGGCGTCACGGGCCCAGGCGATGAACGAGTCCGCTCCCGGAGCGCAGGAGATCGTCGAGCAGGCCCGCTCGCTCGAGCAGCTCAAGGCGGACCGTGCCGAATACCAGCTCCGCGACGCGATCCACGCCTTCGAACAGGGAGCGTTCGACGACGCCAGGCCGCTGTTCGAATCGGTCCTCGAGTGCGTTCCGGATCACGCCGAAGCGCGCGAGTATCTCGAGCGGATCGAAGCCGCGCGCCTGCAGCACGCGGCCGCGGCTCCGGCCGGCAGCTCGCCGTTCGAGGACGCCGACATGACGGGCGTGACGTCGATTCCGCTCGGCCGGTCCGCCGTGCATCCCCAGGGAACCGGCGAGGTGCCGACCGGCCCGGCGGACGAGGTGACGACGCTTCCACCGCTCGACGTCACCGGCTCGACCGCACCCCCCGAGCCGCCGCCTCTTCCTCCGGCGCCCGGCCCGGCCACGGGGACCGTGACGGCGCCGTCGCCCGCGGAGGCGGGCATTGCACCTCCGCCGGTGCCTGAGGCGGAGCAGCCGCCGGTCGTGGCGCCGCCTCCGGCGCCCTCGCGG
>JAJRXN010000056.1 GCA_024276295.1 Acidobacteriota bacterium | reverse complement strand
GGACCCCGGCGCCTCCTCCGGCGAGGAGGTGCCCGCGGCGCTGCCGCTCGGGCCGGGATCGGCATGACATCGGGCAAGGGACGGGATCCACACGACCGATGGGAGACACGACGATGAGACGAACGACGACACTGACCCTGATCGCTGCACTCACGCTCGCGCTCGTTCCACTGGCCAACGCCGGTCCGGGCGGTCCCCCGGGGGCGCGGTTCGGGCCGGGCGGGCCCGGAGGACCGCCCCCCGGCGGCCGGCCGTTCGCGAAGTACCTGTTTCCGCCGGACCGGGTGCTCTCGCACCAGATCGAACTCGGCCTGACGAACGAGCAGATCGAGACGATCAAGCAGGCGCTCAACCGGACGCACGCCGCCGTGCTCGATCTGAAGACCGACCTGCAGCGGGTGACCGAGCAGCTCGGCGACACGCTCGAGCCGGCACGCGTCGATGCCGAGGCGGCGCTGGCGCTCGCCGAACGAGCGATGGCGCTCGAGGCGAAGATCAAGGCGACCCACCTGCGGCTCGCGATCGAGGTCAAGAACGCGCTGACGCCCGAGCAGCAGCAGAAGCTGCGTGAGCTGCGCCGCGGCCGGAGGGGCTTCGGCCCGCCGCACGGCTCGCGGCACGACTGAGCGGGCGCCACGGCACGTGTGCGGGGCGCGGCACGACCGCGCCCCGCACCGTCCGTCCAGCGGCAGACCGGCTCGCGGCGCGGGTCCGCGTGTCGGTCCCGGCAGATGGCCCGCATGCCCGGCGGCCGAAGCCCCGGCGTCGGCGATGAAGCGAGTCAGCGGGAACCGAACCACTCCGCGTACAGCTCGGGACGCCGGTCGCGGAAGAACAGCCGCCGTGCGGTCGAGCGTCGCGCCCGCTCGAGATCGACCTCGGTGATCAGCAGGTCGTCCTCGAGCGCGGCGGCGCGGGCGACGATCTGGCCTTCAGCGTCGACGACGAACGACTCGCCGGCAAACGTCAGCGCGTCTTCGCGGCCGACGCGGTTGGTCAGCGCCGCGCAGTAGCCGTTCTGGAATGCCGCCGCCCGTACCTCCGCCTCGTACAGGCCGTGGGGCCACTCGCCGAGCGCCCCGGCCTGGGGGATCGCCACCAGCTCCGCGCCGCCGAGCGCCAGCGCGCGCATGTACTCGGGGTAGTGCCGGTCGTAGCAGATCGCCACGCCGAGGCGGCCGACGGCGGTCTGCCAGACCGGCGCGCCCCGGTCGCCCGGCGTGTAGTAGTCCTGCTCCCAGAAGCCGTCCATCTGCGCGATGTGCACCATGCGGGTCACGCCGAGCAGCCGGCCGTCGGCATCGATCACCGGCGAGCTGTCGAAGCAGCGGCCGTCCTCGCCCCGCTCGAACAGGTTGAACACGATGACCAGCCCGAGCCTCCGGGCGGCCTCGCACAGCCTGTCGGTCGTCGGGCCCGGCACCGGCTCCGCGCAGTCGACGGCGTCGGCGCTGCCACGGCACTGCGGGAAGAACCGGTCGATCGCCAGCTCGGCGAACAGGGCGAGCTTCGCGCCCGACGCTGCGGCGCGGTCGAGCGCCTCGAGGGCGCGGGCGAGATTGGCCTCGCGGTCGGGGCCGGCGGCCTGCTGGACGAGGGCGATCTTCATGCGTCGTTCCTCCCGGAGTCGCGGGCGAGGGCGCGGCGTGCGAACTCGCCGGCCATGCGGCGCCACGGGCCGCTGGCGCGCAGCCGGCACAGGTTGCCGAGCGTGCCGGCCAGGGCGCGGTCGATGAATACGATGTCCTTCGGAAAGCGGATCGACGCCGCTTCCGAGATGTTCTGCATGCCGAGTTCGACCAGGCGCGGATAGAGGTCGGGATCCTCGCCGAACCGGTACGGCGGGCTCTCGCGCAGGATTCCGGCGAACAGCCGGAAGTACGGTTCGATCATCTCCATGCCGATCGGACCGCCGTGATCGAACCGGACACCGAAGTCGGCGAGCGTCCCGGGAATCGTCCGCGGTTCGTTCTCGACGACCGCCAGCAGCAGTCGCGCATAGCCACGGGCCAGATGCTCGGGCACGCGCTTGACGCAGCCGAAGTCGAACACCGCGACACGGCCGTCCTCGAGAAACGCGAAGTTCGAGAGATTCGGGTCGGCGTGGAGCAGGCGGTGTTCGAGGATCCCGCGCACCGCCAGCGAGAACAGTGCCCGACCCCAGGCGTCGCGCCGCTCGGCCGGCATCCCGTCGGCGCAGGCGGCGTCGGGGTCGAGGCCGTCGATGAACTCCATCGTCAGGATCGACCCGGTCGTCGCCTCGTCGATCACGTCCGGAACGACGATCTCCGGAACGTTCTCGTGCAGCGCGGCGAAGTCGCGGATGTTCCGCGCCTCGATGCGGTAGTCGAGTTCCTCGAGCAGCCGGTCGCGCAGCTCGGTCCAGATCGGCTCGAAGTCGACATCGGCGAACATCCGCACGATGCCGCCGAGCACCAGCTTGAGATTGCCGAGATCGGCGCGGACGACGCGGTCGATTCCGGGGTACTGGATCTTGATCGCGACCGCGCGGCCGTCCCGCAGCCGGCCCCGGTGAACCTGCCCGATCGACGCCGCGGCGAACGCCTCGGGCTCGATCGAGGCGAACAGCTCCGCGTGCCGCGGGATCTGCACCTCGATCTCCTCGCGGACGATCTCGAACGGAATCGGCGGAGCCCGCCGCTGGAGCAACCGCAGGACCTCGGTCACTTCGGGCGGCAGCAGGCCTTCCTGCAGGCTGAGCATCTGGCCGACCTTCATCGCCGCGCCCTTGAGCTGCGAGAGCGCCTCGACGACCCGTGTCGCCTCGCGGATCAGCGTCTCGCGGC
>JAJRXN010000055.1 GCA_024276295.1 Acidobacteriota bacterium | reverse complement strand
TCGTCGCGTGCCGAACCTGCAGACGTTCTTCGAACGCCAAGGGGCGGCGCTCCCGGTGTCGTCACGCGCGGACGACTATCGGCCCGGCGACCTGGTGACCTGGATGCTTCCCGGAAACCTCCCGCACATCGGCATCGTCGTCGAGCGCTGGTCAGGCGGGGCATCGCGTTCTTCGAGTCCCTGTTCCAGGTGCCGGCCAACCGGCTCGGCAACAGAAAGCCCTTCCCCGTGGGAGCAGCGGGGAAGGGCCGGAGGAGGATGCCCCTCTGGCGGGGCTAGTTGCAGGGCGCTTCGAGGTCGAGCCCGATGCGGGCATCGGGCAGCACCGGCGTCTCGCCGAACGAGCCGTCCGCCGTGCCGTTCTGCGATCGCACGAGATAGAAGTAGCCGAAGCCGGCGTTCGGGCCGGTGCGGGTGTCGGTGTAGGGGGTGTCCGGCACGTCGTCGGCCAGGCACGTGGCGCGGTCGTAGCCGCCGTCGGCCCGCAGTTCGTCGAGGAAGCCTGAGACGACGTCGTAGACGGTCGCCTCGCCGTAGGTCGGGTCTTGGCTGGTCCAGGAGACGACGATCCCGTTCGTCTTGTCGACCCGGACGCCACCCACCTCGACGAGGCCGAAGTCCCGCACGGCCGCGGTGTACACGTCGCCGTCGTCATTGCGCCGGTCGGGCCAGAAGGGAAGCGAGATGTTCGCCGAGGCGACGATCCGCGTGTGGCCGCGCTCGGCGCCGGTTCCGGTGGCTTCGAGATACGGCTGGTCCGTGTAGGGGCAGTCGGGTTCGAACGTCGTGCCGCCGTCGCGCGTGATCTTGCCGTAGACCTCCGTGCTGCCGTCCCCGGGATCGTTGCGCATGTAGAGCCAGACGAACCGCACCACGCCGTCGGGATCGACGGTGACCCACGGCTTCTCCTGGCGCTTGCCCGGAGGATCGTCGTTGAGCCGCACCGGGGGAAGCCAGGCGCCGCCCGGCCCCGGAATGCGTCGCGAGAAGAACAGGTCGTCGTCGCCGGGCGCGACTTCGGTCCGGAAGACCGCATACGCGGTGCCGTGGAGGGTGCCGCCCGAGCGATCGATCGCCAGCACCGGTGGCGATCCCCAGACATCGGAGATCTTCTCGGGGATCTCCCAGGTGTCGCCTCCGTCGAGCGACCGGGAGGAGAACATCCGATAGGGTGACACGGCGCTGCGCCAGGCGATCCACAGTTCGCTCGACGGTCCGACGACCAGCGGCCCGGCGAGGTTGGACGCCGCCTGGGAGCCGGTGGTGATCTTCACCTCGGCGCTCCACGTCGCGCCCTCGTCGTCCGAGTGGACCAGGTAGACGTGCCCCTGACGGCCGTACCGGACGAAGAGACGTCCGGTGAACGCTCCGCCGCTGTCGTCACAGACGATCTGCGGGCTGTTATCGGTGGCGGCGTTGGTGCGGGCCGGCGTTCTCGCATCCCACGTCTCGCCGCCGTCGAGCGATCGCAGCACCCTGATCACGTAGTCGGGGTTGATGTCCTTGTACGCGGCGAAGGCGATCCCGTCGGCGCAGAACGTCACCGTGGCCGAGCCTTGGCGGTTGAACTCGTGGAACGGGAGGATCCCGGTCGTCCACGACTGGCCGCCGTCACGGGAGACCCAGCGGCGGATGCGGGAGAACGAGATGTCGCGATCGCGTTCCTCCCGGCTGACCACGATGATGTTGCGCCGATCGGTCGGGTTGACCGCCACGTCCGGCAGCACCTGACGGGCGTCGTCCGGGTTGGGACCGACCAGCAGGTTCGTTCCGACACGCACCTCGGCCGGGCTCGCGGCGATCGCTGCGGCCATCGCGAAAGCCGCCAGCATTCCGCGCCAGCAGCCGCGCTGGCGTTCTCTGCACAGTTCTTCTGGTTCCGGCATGACTTGCTCCTGTTATGCAGTATGCATAATGCGTGCATACGCAGATCGGCCTCCCTACCTCCCGTTGCCGATGCCATCCCTGAATCTACGGCGATGCGCCCACGAATGCACTGACAAACAGCAACATCGACCCGGGGAAGATCCTGCGTCGCGGCCCATGGATATGCAGATATGCAGTCCTGCGGCCCGGTTTATGCAACGTCCGGCCGGCCGGAACCGATGACGACTTCGCGTGCCGGTTCCCGTCCGTTGTAGCTCGACGCCATCACGCGGCCGTAGGCACCGGCGCAGCCGATCGCCACGACGTCCCCCTCCCGCAACGGTGCGAGCATCAGGGAACAGCCGAAGAAGTCCGCGGACTCGCAGATCGGGC
The DNA here is from genome assembly GCA_024276295.1 of Acidobacteriota bacterium. Lineage (GTDB taxonomy): Bacteria > Acidobacteriota > Polarisedimenticolia > J045 > J045 > J065. The sequence continues at coordinate 1,303 of JAJRXN010000055.1, read as the reverse complement.
CGACGAGATGGGTTCTGCGCCGGATCCCGGAATCGCTGCAGGAGAGCACGTCGACCGGGTGCTGCGCTCCGTAGAGTGCAGGGCGCAGGAGCGTGTTCATCCCCGCGTCGATGCCGGTGTAGTGCTCGGCGCCCTTGGCCTTGGTCTGGGTGACGCGAGCCAGCAGCACGCCCGCCTCGGCTACCAGAAAGCGCCCCGGCTCGAGCCAGATCTCGACGCCCGGTGCGGCACGACGTACCCGCCCCAGCACGCGATCGAGTCCCGCCAGGTCGAACGGAAGGTCGCTCTCTCCTGCCGGGACGGAGAGTCCGCCGCCCAGATCGAGCACGCGCAGCCGGCGGTGTCGCGCGAGGATCTCCAGCAGCGGACCGGCGGCCTGCTCCCAGACGAGGGGGTCGGTGATCCCGCTCCCGACGTGACAGTGCAGCCCGAGCACGCGCAGGTTCGCCCGCCGGGCCAGCGCCAGCGCCCGCTCCGCCTGCTCCGGTTCCAGGCCGAACTTGGTGCGTGGTCCCGCGGTCGTCACCGCCCGGTGATGTCCCGCCCCGCGGCCCGGATCGACCCGCAGCAGCAGGTCCGCTCCAGCGAGGGTGCCACTCCACTGCTCGAGCGGGTGGAGTCCGTCGATCGTGATCCATGCCCCGGCACGGACCGCCTGTGCGTACTCGTCGCGTGGAGCGAAGTTCGGCGTGAAGAGGATCCTGCCCCGCGCCAGGCGCGGAAGCGCCGCGCGCACGAGTTCGAGTTCTCCCGCGGAGACGCACTCGAAGCCGAGGCCCTCCCCGGCGAGTGCGCGCAGGATGGCGGGATGGGCGTTGGCCTTGACGGCGTAGAAGAGCCGGCGCGCGTGCCGGAGCCGCCGGAGCCGCCGGGCGTGCAGCCGGATCTGGTCGAGGTCGTAGACGTACGCGGGGGTCCCCTTCCGCGCGATCTCCAGCAGTTCGCGGCGTCGGCGACGCCACCAGGGGACCGGTTCTTGCACGCGGCTTCCCGACGGGACGGGATCGACGGCTTCCATGGTGTGCTCCTTTGCTGCCGGAGCTCCCGGAAGCCGGGGAAGAGAAAAGACCCCCGGGCTCCCGGGGGTCTCTGGCGGTGTCGTGTCCTCGCTGTCAGCGCGTCACGAGTCCGGGCCCCCGGCAGTCCGGCTGCGCTTGGAGGTGGACTTCCGCGTGCTCGCGGCGACACGCACGGGCGCCCCGCCGGCCGGGACCGGCTGGCAGCGGTGACCTGCGTGCGCGATGGACGGACTCATGACGACCCGCATCCTTGCGCCGCACCGGATGCGTGTCAAGACGGGCGG
>JAJRXN010000054.1 GCA_024276295.1 Acidobacteriota bacterium | reverse complement strand
GTCTCGTTCGACGCGGGCGGCTACCGCGAGAAGCTCGAGGCGAAGCTCGTGGACAAGGCGCGGAAGCTGGCCGCCGAGGCCCTCGAAAGCGGCGAGGTGCGCAAGCTGCCGCCCCTCGGACCGTACGAGCGGCGGCTGGTGCACGTCGCGCTGGCCGAGGTCGACGGGATCAGGACATTCTCGACCGGCAGCGGCTACCGGCGCCGCGTCAACATCGCCCCGGCCGGGGCGGCGGCGGGCTCCGACGAGGCCGAATCGTAGCGCTCGGGAGGATCCCGTCGCGCGTCAGACGCCCCGCGGTCCCTGGATCAGCGGGCGCGTGAGGTCTTCCGGCGCCCCTTCGGTGCACAGCACGTCGTCCTCGATCCGCACGCCGCCGTACGGTGCGAGGCGCTCGACGAGCGTCCAGTCGACCAGCGATCCTTCGGGCCGTTCGCGCAGCCCGTCGAGCAGGAGCGGGGCGAAGTAGATTCCCGGCTCGATCGTCACGACGTGGCCCGGCTCGAGGGTGCGGGTGTTGCGCAGCCAGGGATGCTCGGGCGGTGGCGGGAGCACGCCGCCGTCCGGATCGCGCTGGTGTCCACCGACGTCGTGGACCTGGAGTCCGAGGTGGTGGCCGATGCCGTGGGGCAGGAACGTCCGCGTGACGCCGCGCTCGAGCAGCTCCTCGGGGGTCGCGCGTCCGATGCCGGTCTCGACCAGCACCGCGGCGACACGGCGGTGCGCCTCGAGGTGGATCTCGGGGTACGGCCGGCCGGGGGTCACCATGGCGACGAGGTCACGCTCGAGGGCATCGACCGCCTCGACGAGCTGGCGGTACGTCGCGTCGGCCTCCTCGCGGAACCAGGTGCGCGTGATGTCCGAGGCGTAGCCGGCCGCGGCCGCACCGGCATCGAGCATGAAGCTCGCGCGCGCTCCCGCCTCGGGGCCGCGCTTGTTCTGGTAGTGGAGGATCGCGATCTTCTCGCCGAGCGCGACGATGTCCTCGAACGGCAGCTCGCTTTCGAGATGCCCGGTCGCCTGCAGGTACGCCCAGTGGATCGCGCGCTCGTCGGCACCTGCCTCGAACGCCTTGCGGGCGACGCGGTGTCCGGTCGCGCCGCGCTCGGCGGCGAGGCGCAGCAGGCGCACCTCGTGCGGGGTCTTGGTCGCACGGTGCCAGTCGAGGGGCGCCATCAGTGCCTCGGGTTCGACGGCCTCGCGGGGGATCCCGAGTTCCTCGGCCGCCGCGGGCGAATTGCCGACATAGGCCAGCTTCGCCGTGTCGCCGGCCACGGTCCGCACGTCCACGAACCGGTCGACCTCGACCAGTTCGACACGGTCGAGCCACCACGAGGGGTCGAGCGGCGAGGTCTCGACCCAGAAGTCCTTCGGGGCGACCCGCACGACGAGCGGTCGCTGGCCCGGTCGGGCGACGACGCAATGTTCGGCGCCCTCGAGAGGAACCCAGCGGCGGAAGTGCGGCGTCGCGCGGAACGGGACCGGCTGGTCGTCTCGGTGATAGAACGTCTCGCGTCCGGCGTGGAACAGGACGCCTTCGAGGGCGAAGCCGGCACGTTGCGCGCGCTCGAGCGCGTCGGCGAGCATCCGGTCGAGGGTCAGCAGATGGTCGGCGTAGAGCTGTTCGTCGGACATCGGGATCTCCGGTCGCGCTCCGGTGCGGCCGGTGCGACCCGCGCTGCGGTCAGGGAGCGGCGGGAGAGACGGCTGCGGTCTCGTCGTCGTCGATCGCGTCGTAGAGCAGGGCGGCGGCCAGAACGCCTCCGCCGATCATCACGAGACGGCCGGCGCGGGTCTTCCAGAACCCGCCTCCGGCACGCGAGGCCTCGCGGACCTTCTGCACGTCGGCCGCCGCGCGTCCGGGAGGACCGCCCTTGCCGGTGATCCGGAGTTCGAGGCGCTCCACCGTGCCCGGAGCGATGGCGATCGTTCCCGACGAGAGCGGAAACTCGCTCCCGTCCGGCGCGAAGGCGACGATCTGGTAGGTCCCGGAGGGAAGGCCGGTCAGCGCGAACGCGCCGTCGGCTCCGGTCCGCGGCGAGAGAAAGAGGTCCCCGGCGGCGCTCCGCGCCCCGATCTGGTATCCCTCGGCCGGCAGGCCCTCGGCATCGAGGAGCACTCCCCGGAGGGCACCGGGCTCGCGCGCGGCCGGCTGCTGGGCGAGGATCGGAGCGGCGAGAGACAGCAGGACCACGGCCAGGGCCGTGACGCGGTGACGCAGATGCATGATCGGTCTCCGGCGGAGCAGGCAGGACGCCTTTATCGCTTGGCACCCCGCGGGCGTCAAGCGATCGCGGCGGGACGTGCGGGGGATCGTCCGTGAAGGGCGTCGACCGGCCGGGCGACGGGCATCGCGACGCGTCGACGATCGTCGCGCCCGCGACCGCTCCCGGCCGTGGCGCGCTGGCGATCGTCCGGCTCGGCGGGCCGGAGACGCGCGCCATACTTTCGTCGTGTTTTCGCCCATCGCATTCTGGTCCGCTTCGGGCGCGCGAAGCACGGCTCGGCGAGGTCGTCGATCGCTCCGGGCGACTCCTCGACCAAGCCGTCGTCGTCTTCTGGGAGGGCCCCGCGAGCTGTACGGGTGAGGACCTCGCCGAGGTGACCGTCCACGGCAGTCCGCCGGTCGTGCGCGAACTCGTCGCCACGCTCGTGGCGGCGGGTGCGCGCCGCGCGTATCCGGGCGAGTTCACGCTGCGCGCCGTCCGTCACGGAAAGCTCGACCTGACGCGGGCCGAGGCGATCCGGGATCTCGTGGACGCGGCGACCGTCGAGCAGGCCCATGTGGCGGCCCGTCAGCTCCGTGGCGAGGTGGCGCAGGAGATCGGCGGGCTGGCCGCTCGGCTGCTCGACCTCCTCGCCGACGTGGAGGCGGGGCTCGACTTTTCCGAGGACGAGGACCTGGGACCGTCCGGAATCGAGATCGCGAGTCGCTGCCGCGAGATCGTGGCCGAGATCGGCCAGATTCTCGAGGCGAGTGAACTCGGGCGGCGCATCCGCGAGGGCGCACGCGTCGTTCTCACCGGACCGCCGAACGCCGGAAAGAGCGCTCTCTTCAACCGGCTCGTCGGGAGTGATCGCGTGATCGTGACGCCGGAGCCGGGGACGACGCGCGACACGATCGAGGAGACGGTGGTTCTCGAGGGACTTCCCGTGGTGCTGGTCGATGGCGCCGGCGTCCGCGAGGCCGAGAACGCGGCCGAGAGGGCCGGCGTCGAGCGGGCCCGGGCTGCCGCCCGCCTCGCCGACCTGGTGCGCGATGTCTATCCGCTGCACCGCACCGAACGACCGCAACCGGACGACGATCCGCGGCGTCTTCCCGTCGGAACCCACGCCGCTCTCCCCCGCCCCGCTCCTCCCATCCCCGGCTCGTGCGTCGTCAGCTCGGTGACCGGCGAGGGCCTGGACTCGCTGCGCGCCGAGATCGCCCGCAGGCTCGATGCTCCCGGTGACCGTCCGATCGAGAGCGTCGCCCTGGCGACCGACCGGCATCGCGAGGCGGCGGCCCGGGCCGGGCAGATCCTCGAGCGGCTCGCCCGGCGCGTCGAAGAAGGCCTCCCGGCGGCGCTGGCGGCCGTCGACCTGCGTCAGGCCGTGGCGTCGATGCGGGAAATCCTCGGCGAGGTCTCTCCGGACGACCTGCTCGGGCGCATCTTCAGCCGGTTCTGCATAGGCCAGTAGGCGCGAGTCGAGGTTGAGCACCGCCGCTGCGCCTGCGAATGTTCCACGTGGAACATTCATCACGGGCAATGTTCCACGTGGAACATCGCCATGTCAGCCGACGCAAAGCAGGATGCCGTTCGTACGGGTCGGAAGCTCGACAGCCGACACAACCGCCCCGTAATGTCTGCACGCAGACGAAACCTCATCCGCGGTGGACCGGTCGAGCCATGCGAGCACGCGGCACGCGCGGCGATCCCGGGCGATCTCGGGGATCCATCGTTCCGGCCGGGGAAATGCACGCAGGGTTACCACGCGGGCCTCCTCCGGCAGGTCGTCGATGCCACTGAGGCTCGTCTCGAGGACCTCGACGCGCCCTGCGAGTCCGAGTCGCGCGACGGCCGCCCTCAGGAAATCGACCTTCCTGGCGACGCGCTCGAAGAGCACGCCCCGGAGGTCGCTCCGTGCCAGGAGGAGCGGAAGAACCGGGAATCCATTGCCACTACCGAGGTCGCAGACCAGAAGTTCATCGGATCCCGGCTCCGGGAGCACGGGGAGCGCGACGAGTGCCTCGAGGGCGTGCCGAACGACGCCATCGCGGGGGTCGCGGATCGCGGTGAGGTTGATCCGGCGGTTCCAGCGGTAAAGCAGCGCCAGCAGTTCGCCAAGCGCCCCCGCGAGTGCGTCGTCCGGGGCGGTGAGTCGCAGCCGGCCGGCCTCCTCCCGAAGCAGGCGGGTCATCTCGCCCGCAGCGGGCGTGGGTCCTCCCCCGCCCCGCCCGCCCATCAGGCGCGGCCGGCGGCGGCCGACGCGACGGCCGCCAGCAGGCCCAGGGCTGCCGGCGTGACCCCCGGAATCCTCGCCGCCTGCCCGATCGAGCGGGGCCGGACCTCGGCCAGTCGCTCGCGGATCTCGTGCGAGAGGCCCGGAACGGAAGCGAAGTCGAGTGATTCCGGGATCCGGACCCGCTCGGCTCTCCGCAGTCGCTCGAGTTCGCGGGCCTCGCGTTCGAGATAGCCTCGGTAGCGGATCTGCGCCTCGGCCGTGGCCAGCTCGCGATCCGGCGGGAGAACCCCGCCGTCGAGCAGGTCCCGGGCCACGGCGGTCACCGGCTCGCCCCGGCGAACGCGGTCCGCTCCTCGCCTGCCGAGCCGATCGATCAGCGCGTCGATCCGGGCCCAGCGGTCCCGCGCCCGGCGGGCTCGGTCGCGCGGGACGAGGCCGAGGGAGACGCCGAGTTCGGTCAGGCGCCGGTCGGCCGTCTCGGAAGCGAGATGCAGCCGGGCCTCGGCCCGCGACGTGAACATCCGGTACGGTTCGAGCACGCCCCGGGTCGTCAGGTCGTCGACCATCACTCCGAGGTAGCATGTCAGCCTGTCCGGGAACCAGAGGGAGGCACCGGCGGCCGCCCGCGCGGCGTTTGTGCCCGCGACGAGGCCGAGTCCCGCCGCCTCCTCGTAGCCGGTCGTCCCGCAGATCTGGCCCGCGAAAAACAGACCGCGGACCCCGCGCGCCTGCAACGAGGGCTCGAGCTGGGTCGGGACGACGTGATCGTAGGCGACGGCATAGCCGTACCGCGCGATCTCGGCCGCCTCGAGCCCCTCGATCCGGCGGACCAGCTCTTCCTGGAGGTCCTCCGGGAGACTGGTCGACAGCCCGTTGACGTAGATCCACGGGTGGTCGAGCCCCATCGGCTCGAGGTGGAGCAAGTGGGATTCGCGGTCGGCGAACTTGACGACCTTGTCCTCGAACGACGGGCAGTATCGTGGGCCGGTGGCGTCGATCCTCCCGGTGTAGAGCGGGGAGCGATCGAGGTTGTCCTGCACGAGCCGGTGCACCTCGGGATTGGTGTGCGCAAGGTGCGTGATCGTCTGCGGCAGACGCGGCTCGAAGCGGCGGCCGTCGAGGTGCAGGAACGAAAGCGGCTCGGGGGGGACGTCTCCCGGCTGGGGTTCGAAGCGCTCGAAGTCGATCGAGTCGCGGACCAGGCGGGGAGGGGTCCCGGTCTTGAACCGGCCGAGCCGCAGGCCCAGCCCGCGGAGGCTCGCGGACAGGCCCTCGGCCGGCGGCTCGCCGACGCGACCGCCCGGCGTGGTCCGCTCTCCGCGGAAAAGCCGACCGCGAAGGAAGGTCCCGGTGGTCACGACGACCGCCGCCGCCGGGAACGTGCTCCCGTCGGCCGCGAGCACGCCGCGGATGCGAGCATTCTCGACCAGGATCTCCCGGGCCTCCGCCTCGAAGATCGTGATGCGGGGCTCGGCGCGCACGATCGCCTCGACCACGCGCGGATACTCCTCGTGGTCCTGTTGGACGCGCGGGCCGTGGACCGCGGGGCCGCGACGCCGGTTGAGCACGCGGAAGTGGATTCCGGCCAGGTCGGCGGCGCGACCCATCGCACCGCCGAGCGCGTCGATCTCCCGGACCAGGTGGGCCTTGCCGATGCCGCCGATCGCCGGGTTGCAGGAAAGCCGCACCAGCGCCTCGGCCCGCAGCGTCAGCAGCAGCACATCCGCGCCGACGCGCGCGGCCGCCAGCGCCGCCTCCACGCCAGCGTGGCCTCCGCCGATCACCACCACCGGTTCGAGAGTCTTCATCGCGGCCGGATCTTACCTGCACCGCCGCGGCCCGTCACCTCGGAGGGGAAGGGGAGCGCGCGGCTGTGGGATGCCGCAAGTTGTTGATATTGCATAAGTTATGCAAAACAGCCTCTTGGCGGGGGAGACGCCCGCGCCGCCCCGCCCCGCGGCATTCGCGGGCGTGCTATCCTCGCGGCTTCTCAGGCGTGAGGCGTCGCTCCGAATGAAACGAACCATCGCGGTCGCCAACCAGAAGGGTGGCGTCGGCAAGACCACGACGACCGTCAATCTCGGTGCCGGACTCGCTCTCGCGGGCCGTCGCACGCTCATCATCGATCTCGATCCCCAGGCGAACAGCACGCGGGCTCTCGGTGTCGAGCGCGATCCGGACCGGTCGAGCGTCTATGACGTGCTCATCGAAGGCACGCCGCTGCCCGACGTGATCCTGCCGACTGAAATGGAAAACCTCTTTCTCTGCCCGTCGGAGAACGAGCTGACCGGAGCGGAAGTCGAACTCGCCGCGCTTCCACGGCGCGAGTTCCGGCTCGCCGAGCGCCTGCCGCACGTCGAGGGCTGGGATTTCATCCTGCTCGACTGCCCTCCGAGCCTCGGATTCCTGACGGTCAACGCACTGACCGCGGCCGACTCGGTGCTGATCCCGATCCAGTGCGAGTACCTCGCGCTCGAGGGCGTGACCCAGCTGATCGAGACGCTGCGACGGATCAAGCACTCGCTCAATCCGCGGCTCGAGATCGAGGGCGTGCTGCTGACGATGTTCGACGAGCGGACCAATCTCAGCCGCCAGGTGGCGGAGGAGGTCTACGAGTTCTTCCAGGGCGCGGTCTACGAGACCGTGATTCCGCGCAACATCCGGCTCGGGGAGGCCCCGAGCTTCGGCAAGCCGATCTTCATGTACGACGCGCGCTCGAAGGGTGCGACGGCGTACCTGGAGCTGGCGAGGGAGATTCTCGGACGTGAAGGCCGAGCGGAAACGCAGAGCGCTGGGTAAGGGACTCGGGAGCCTGATTCCCGACGCGCCGCCTCCCGGGGTGGCGCTCGGGGAAGCGGCCGCCGGGACGGGCACGCCGCTCGAGGTGCCGGTCGGGCAGATCCAGCCCAACCCGCATCAGCCGCGGCGGCACTTCGACGAGGAGGAGATCGCCTCGCTCGCCGCCTCGATCCGCGCCAGCGGGATCCTCCAGCCGCTGATCGTCCGCCGCGAGCCGGACGGCGGCTACACGCTGGTCGCCGGCGAGCGGCGCCTGCGCGCCGCGCGGCAGGCGGGGCTCGAGAAGGTGCCGGTGATCGTCCGCGCGCTGTCGGACGAGCGGCTGCTCGAGGTGGCGCTGATCGAGAACATCCAGCGTGACGATCTCGGGCCGCTCGAGACGGCGCGCGCGTTCCGCGTGCTGGTGCGCGAGTTCGGGCTGACCCAGGTCGAGATCGCCGAGCGTGTCGGCAAGCCGCGCAGCACGGTGGCGAACTTCCTGCGACTGCTCGATCTGCCGCCCGAGATCCAGCAGATGCTCGAGGCGGGCGAACTCGAGATGGGACACGGCCGCGCGCTCGCCGGACTCGACCGCGAGGACGACCAGATTCGCCTGGCTCGGCAGGCGCGCGCGCTGCGCTGGACGGTCCGGCAGGTCGAAGAGCAGGTGCGGCGCGTCACCGCGGGCGAGCCGACCCGGCGCCGGAAGCGGGAGGCCGATGGCGAGGGGCGCGATCCGAACGTCGCCGCGGCCGAAGAGCAGCTCGCGCGGGCGCTCGGCGCCCGGGTCCAGATCCGCCAGACGCGGTCCGGGCGAGGGACGATCGAGATCCGCTTCGCGGGGGACGACGATCTCGAACGGCTCTATCGGAAACTGCTGACGCTGCAGGGCAGGGAGGCCCGATGAAACGCAACAGCCGGGACACCGCATCGCTCGCCGCGTGGCTCGGCGAGCAGGCGCGGCTCGAAGGCGGGACGATCCGCTTCGAGGGGACGCTGCGCGTCGACGGCGCCGTGGCGGACGGGACCCTCGCCGGACCGACCCTCGTCATCGGCGAGGGCGCGAAGGTCACCGGCCGGCTCGAGGTCGATCGGCTGGAGGTCTACGGCCGGTTCGACGGCGAGGCGCAGGTCGCCGAGAGCGTCGTCGTCGCCCCCGGCGGCACCTTCGGAGGCGAGCTGACGCTCGGACGCCCCGCGCTGTCGGTCGCCGAAGGGGGGGAGTTCCGCGGCCGCGTCAGGATGGC
>JAJRXN010000502.1 GCA_024276295.1 Acidobacteriota bacterium | reverse complement strand
CGAGCGCCGCCGAGAGCGTCTTCGCGCCGCCGAGGAGCTGCGCCGCGACGTAGGCGGTGAGGAAGACGACGGTGATCAGTGCGCCGGTGACACGCACCGCGGTCCCGTCGCCGTCGAAGCGGGCGGAAAACCAGTCGAACAACGTGATCGCGTCGGACCGCTGCGCCTGTTCGCGCAGGCGCCGGCCGATCCAGAGGAACTGCAGCGCCTCGACGACGGTGTAGCCGGCGATCGCCCACAGCGCGCCGGCACCGCGGGTGAACGCGAGTCCGCTGACGCCGAGCACGAGCCACGAGGAGCGTCCCGACGAGACGGCCGACAGGGCGACGACGACGCGGTTCATCGCGCGCCCGCCGACGAAGAAGTCGGCCTCGGACCGCGCCCGCCGGCGCGAGACGAACCCGACGGCCACCGGCAGCAGCAGCGTCAGCGCGAAGGCCGTCATCGCCAGCGGATCGGCGAGCCGTTCGTAGACGTCCATCGGACGGGAACTATAGCGGGATCAACGGCCCGCCCGGCGCCGTAAGGCGTGGTGCCGAGGCGCGCCGGGAACTCCGGACCTTCGTGATAAGATCCGCGGCCACTTCGGAATCAGTGATGGGAGGCAAGTCGATGCCCGATCCGTCCCGGCCCTTCACCAGGTTTCCCGAGAACGCCTACCGCGAACTCGAACCGGGCGAGACCTACGTTCCGATGGTTCCGCCGGATGCCACCGTTCCCGAGCTGACGCCCCGGATGTTCGCGTTCGGGCTGCTGATGAACGTCATCTTTTCGGTGGCGGCGACGTTCCTGGCGCTCAAGGCCGGGCAGGGGATCGAGACCGCGATTCCGATCTCGATCCTGGCGGTCGGACTCTCCGGGTTCCTGGTGCGGATCGGCCAGCGGGCCAACTCGATCCTCGAGAACGTCTACGCGCTGGCGATCAGCACGACGTCGGGGTACGTCGCCGGCGGGACCTGCTTCACGATGCCGGCGATCTATATCCTGCGGCTCAACGAGACGGACAAGCTCGACATCGCCACGATGACGCTGTTCTTCCAGATCGCCCTCGTGCCGTTCTTCGGCGCGCTGCTCGGCGTGCTGTTCCTGATTCCGTTCCGGCGCTACTTCGTCAAGGAGATGCATGGCAGGCTGCCGTTCCCCGAAGCGACGGCGACCAACGAGATCCTCGTCACCGGCACGTCGGGCAGCACGACGCAGGCGCTGATCCTGATCTACTCGTTCGTGCTCTCGGCGGTCTACACGTTCATGGCGGCCGGGCTCAAGCTGTTCAGCGACGTGTTCACGACGGGCTATGCCACGCTGCACCCCGCGAACCGCGAGGCGGTCGAGACACTGGCCTTCGGCGCCGGCGGGCTGTTCGCGACGCTGACCGAGAAGATCAAGGCCGTATTCGCCATGGGTGCGGGCGCGTACTACGTCGGGCTCGGGTTCATCATCGGCCTGCGCTACGCCTCGATCATCTGTGCCGGGTCGTTCCTCGGTGCGCTGGTGATCACCCCGCTGCTCGGCTCGCTGAGCCTCGAGCAGCTCCAGACGATCAACCCCGCGATCGGCTCGACGTCGGCCGACGAGATCTGGTACCAGGTTCCGCGGATGATCGGCATCGGCGCGATCTTCACTGCCGGGCTGCTGTCGATCCTCAAGATGAGCAAGGTGATCGTCACCGCGCTGCGGCAGGCGCTCGGCGGACTGCTGGCCGGCAAGGCGGGCCTCGCCTCCGGTGGCGGCGATCGCACCGACGAGGACATCAGCTATCCGACGATGCTGATCATCGGCGTGCTGGCGGTGATCGGCATGGCGGTCTTCTTCCGCACGGTCGTCTTCGCCGGCATGGACCACGCCACCTGGCTGACGTTCATCTCGGTGATCGTCGCACTGGTGATCGCCTTCCTGTTCACGACCGTCTCGGCCTGGGCGATCGCGATGATCTCCGTCACGCCGATCTCCGGCATGACGGTCACGACGATCATCATCACGGCGGTGCTGCTCTCGGCCGCCGGTCTGCCGCGCGGCGATCGCGGAATGCTGGCCGTACTGCTCGTCGGCGGTGTCGTGGCGACCGCGCTGTCGATGGCCGGCGGGCTGGTGACCAACTTCAAGCTCGGCTACTGGCTCGGCGCGAGTCCGAAGCGGATCACCTGGAACGCGATCGTCGGTTCACTGGTCTCGGCGGTGTTCGTCGGCGGGACGATCATGATCCTGGCCGCCAACCCGGGATACACCGGCTCCAACCCGCTGCCGGCTCCGTAGGCGAACATGATGGCCGGTGCGCTGGAGAGCTTCCTCGGGACCGGTCAGGTACCGTGGCTGCTCTACGGCCTCGGCGTCGTCGTGGCGCTGACCGTCGAGCTGATCGGCATCTCGGCGCTGGCGTTCGGCCTCGGGATGTACCTGCCGATGGAGATCAACACCCCGATCCTGATCGGCGCCCTGGTGGCCGTGCTCGTCAAGCGCAGCACGAGCGATCCGGCGCTTTCAAAGGCGCGCAGCAACAAGGGGATCCTGATCGCCTCCGGGCTGATCGCCGGCGGGGCGATCATGGAGGTGCTGATCAACTTCGTCGGCGCGATCGACGAACAGGCGCTCGGCTGGGGCATCCTGCCGGCGATCGACGTCAGCCGGCACCTGATCGACGCCGGGTTCGACGCGGCGCGCCTGGCGCGCGTGGAGAACTGGCTCGGGCTGCTGTTCTTCCTCGGGCTGTGCGTGTTCGTCTACTGGGACTGCAGGCGGGCGAAGAAGGAACTCGCCGAAGGCGGCGAGCTGCACGGCTAGGCATCTTCCGCACGGGATCCCAGCCTCGGGCCCGGCGATGGCCGGGGGCGGGTCTCGGCGTATGTTTCCCGCTGGCAACATGTCGCCGCCTGAGGGAGGTGCGATGCAACCGTCCCGACTCGTCGTTTCCATGCTCGTGCTGGTTTCGCTTGCGGCGGGAGCCTCGTGGGTGCTCGCGGCGGAGACCTGCACGCGGGCGACGCCGGAGTTCGACAGCCGCCTGTTCCGGCCCGATCTCGTGATCGTGGCGAGCGCGCGGGTGCCGGCGGGGCCGGGGCGGGAGTCCGGGCTGTTCCTGCTCTCGCGGGTTCCGGCCGCGTCCCCCGCGGTTTCCCAAGGTGATGTCGAGCTGCACCGCGTGCTCACGCGGGGTGACGGAACGCTCGATACCGAGCGGATCACCCTGGTCGAGGGGCTCCCGGGGTCGCCTCGTCGGCTCCGCCTGCTGCATGGCGACCTCGACGGCGACGGCCGGACCGATCTCGTGGT
>JAJRXN010000053.1 GCA_024276295.1 Acidobacteriota bacterium | reverse complement strand
GACGGCATTCTCCGTCAGCGACTGCTGCTCGCGAAGACGTACCACCGGCTCGATCCTCGCCCCGCACCGGGCGCGGGAGACCTGGAATGTTCGCATCGCCCGATCAGGGCCTCAATCGACGCCGGACCGGTCAGGATCGTAGCCGAACAGCTCGAAGTCGCGCCGGTAGACCTCGCGGACGATCTCCCGCGCCCGGCGCGAGAGCCGCTCCCGCGGATCGACGGACGGTGAAGGCGAGCGATTGAGATGTGGCAGGCTCGCGTGCCGCCCGAGCCGCCGGCAGACGACCTCGAAGTCGCGCTCGAGCCGTTCGAACCGCCCGACGAAATCGACGCGCAGCCGGCCGGTCACATCGCAGACGAACCATGCCTGCGGCTTGAAGTGCACCCAGCTCATCGCCGTCTCGGGACCGAGCCAGGAACGGCAGAACGCCTCGAGGTCCCCGCAGTCGGCGAGGTGCCGCTCCGCCCAGCGACGGTCGTCCTCGCTGAACCCGCCCGCCTTGAGAAACCGGAACGCCGAGTCGAGACGCGTGAACGGGTCGCGCACGAACGTGAACTTGAAGTACCGGGCGAACCGCCTGCGCCCGAACAGCTCGAGGTACTCCTCGACGCTTCGATGCCCGCCGGCCAGATGACCGAACAGCGCCCGCGAAACCGAGACGCCACCCGTCTTCGGCACGTGGACGAACAGGCAGCGCATCGCGTAGAAGTCCGCCAGCGTGTACTCGTTCTCGCCGGGCCGCGGTCCCCGCCGATGGGCGTACCAGTGGCGCCACCGCCGCCATTCCCTGCGAAGCATCCTGACGAACCCCGGCCCGGTCATCGCTTGACGGCGCACGTGGCGAAGAACGTGGCCGTATGCGCCGAGAGCGGACAGAGCGCCGGGTCGTTGCGATCTTCGTAGAAGCCCTCGAGCACGAAGCCGGCCTCGATCTGCCCGCCGATCTGTTCGTCGAACGTGTGGCTGAACTCGAGCGGGCGGCCTGCGGCAAGGCGGCTCGCGCGCGCGGCGGGGTCGAGGCGCTCCCAGTCCGAGTACGGAATCGAGTGTTCGACGACCAGCGGCTGGCCGGGCTCGACGCGCTCGTCGAACAGGTACAGATCGGGATTCGCGAACCCCGCCAGCAGGGTGCCGTCGCGGCGCAGGACACGAAAGCACTCGCGCCACACCCGGCGCACATCCGGCACGTAGCAGTTCGAGACCGGATGGAACACGAGATCGAAACTCCCGGCGTCGAACACGCCGAGTTCGGCCATGTCTCCCTGCTCGGTCACCAGAGAAAGGCCCTCGCGGTCGGCAACCTCCCGGTCCCGGGCAAGCTGGGCCGCACACGCGTCGAGAACGACGACATCGGCGCCGGCCGCCGCCAGCAGCGGACCCTGCTGTCCTCCCGCGGAGGCCAGCGCCAGCACCCGGGCACCGTCGAGCGCCCCGAGCCACGCATCCGGAACCGGCCGGAGGGGCGTCAGCAGGAGTTCGGGGCGACCGGCACGGGCCCGGGCGACCTCCTCGCTCGAGACCGGTCGTGTCCAGCGGTTGCCTTCCGCGACCCTGCGGGCCCAGACCGCGGCGTTGTGGTCACGGATCTCGTTCATCGGCAGAGGCTCTCTCCCCGGAGGCACGCCACGCACGCGTTGCGACTTACCGAAAACCGCGTAACTGTAAGAAGCAACCGGCACGGGTCGGGGAGGTTTCCTTTCATGCACATCAGACTGTCTGCTCCGGCGTCGTCCGGGCGGTCCGCGTTCCTTCTGCTCGGCCTGGCCCTGCTCGCCTCGCCCGCCCCGGGGCAATCGGCCGGCTCTTCCGGACAGGCCGATCCCCGCGCCTGCAGCGCGTTCGAGGAACCGCTGCCCGTCTCCGCAGGCGGAGAGACGACCGCCTGCAATGTCGCCTACCGGCTCGTGCTGGCGGTCGAGTCCGCGGCGACGGCTCCGGCCTCGACGCTGGAGATCGACCTGCTCGCGCGACCGGTCGACCCCGCGACCGGGCGTGCACGCCGCGGAGCATACGTTCCCGGCCTGCGTCCCCGCTACCGGCTGTACCGGGGAGCGCGGCTCGTGGCCGAGGGCACGCTGCAGCTTCGTCTATCGGTCGAGGGCCCGGCCTGGGGGACGAGCACGCCGCTGCCGGACGATCTGGCGCCCGACGAGCGGCTGTCGCTCCGGATCGAGCCGGGACTCGTGGCCGAGATGACCGCCGGGGCGCTCGAACGCCGCGAGCGGAGCGCTCCCACCGAGGCGGTCGGGCCGTCGCTGCGGATGGACGAGATCGGCACACTGTCCCCCCGGGCGCCGGACGACTACAACGACGTATGGGGCTGGAACGACGGCGTGGTGTTCCTGGCGATCCTCGGCAGCGAGAACGGCACGTCGTTCATCGACGTCAGCGATCCCGCGAATCCGGTCGAGGTCGGCTACATCTCCGGCCCCAACTCGTCGTGGCGCGACATCAAG
>JAJRXN010000501.1 GCA_024276295.1 Acidobacteriota bacterium | reverse complement strand
CGGCTTCGCGCCCGGCCGGCCACGCTTCGCGGGTTCCTGGGACAGCGGCGGCAGCGTGGCGATCGGCTGCTTGTCCTGCGGCAGCGGCTCGTAGAGCCGGTCGAGGTCCTTGTTGGTGATGATGATCACCTCGCGGCCAGTCTTCGGGTCGATCCGGCGCGGGAGCCTCGACATGCGGTTCTTCTTCGCGGCGTTGGCGCGGGCGGCCGCCGCGATCCCGCCGACGGCCGGAGTCTGCACGGCGGGCGCGGGGGCCTTTTCGGACGGCGTCTGACCGGCCTCCGGAGTCTTTCGGGCTGGCTCCTGCTTGCCGGAAGGCTTCTGCGGTTCGTCGGCCCGCACCGACGGAATCCCGGACGCGATCAGCACCGCGGCCAGCATGAGCATCGTGTTTCCCGTCGTCTTGGCCATCGTCCAGCGCCTCGGCAGGCCCGTCCCCTCGATGTTCAATATGACACCGTCCCGCCGATCGAGCCAGAAGCTCCCATCCGCCGGCGGGTCAACGGCTTCGCACACGCAGCGGAATCACGCGGGGAGCCCCGGGAGGCCCCGGTCTGCCGGCGACGAGAGGATCGGCGGCGCCGTCCGCCGCGACCACCGCGGCCCCGGCCGTTCCGTCGAGCCGCAGCCCGGCGGCCCGGAGCTGGCCCGCGATCCGCGCGGGACCGCGGAGCGTCATCGCCCCCTCCGAGGCCAGCAGCCCATGGAAGCCTGCCGGCCTGTCGGGGCACCCGGTCCCCGCGGGCCCCTCGGGTCGCGGGCCCGCCCGCCAGGGGCCGACGCTCCACTCGTCGCAGGACGGACCCGTGGCTGCGAGATCGAGGGCGTCGTCGGCGACGGCGCCCGGCCGGTCCTCCCCTCCGGTGTCGCGGACCGCAGAAGGCGGCACCGCACCGGCCTCGCGCGCCGTCGCCACCTCGATGACGGCACCTCCCTCGATCACCAGCGCGCCGATCTCTCCCGCGAGCTGCAGGTCGAGCGGCCCGGAGGCACCGGTCCGCCTTGCGAGCAGCAACGCGCCGCGAGCCGGCATCAGGTCGAGCAGCGGACGCCCCGTCCCTTCGCCGTCGCGCAGGAACAGCCCGGGCGTGGTCCCGCTCTCGACGGCGATCACGGTTCCGCGCGCGCCGGACCGGGCGATCCGGCGCCAGGCGGGGGGGACGGCCTCCACGTCGAACGGCCCACAGCCGACCATCAGCCCGGACCGCTCGGCGGTTTTCGAGGCCGGCCGTGGCGGCGTGCCGCGCGGCCCGAACGGAATCGCGGGCCCGCAGCTCGCCGGGCTGGCTGCGATCCCCGGCCACGCGCCCGCGACACGCGCGCGCCACCACGGGTCGGGCACGTCGCCCGGCAGGCTGCGCCAGAACGCGAGATCGGGCTGCCCATCGCCGTCGGCGTCGTCGGCGGTCCCGTCGCCGTCGGCGTCGTCGCGCAGCGGCCGGTCGATCCCGAGCCACGGAATCCCGCCCGGCCAGCCCGCCGGAATCGCACCCCCGGTCCGCAGGTCGCCCCCGACGAGCGCCTCGCCGCGTCGCCACCCCGCGTCCCCCTCGATCACGAGGTCCCCGGCGACGACCAGCGCACGCTCCGGGCGATCCCACTCGACCCGCACGGCGTCGGCGCGCGCCGCGGCCCGCATCGCCCCCCAGGGCGGCCGAGGCTGCTCGACGATCGCCTCGACCGTGGCCAGCGTCTCCGGCGAGGCTCCGGGGCGGGGCCCGAAGAACGCGAGACGGGCGATACGGTGCGTACCGCGCGGATCGAGGGCCTGCTCGAGCGCCACGAGCGTCGGGCGGGCCGCGACCGCGGCGCGGTCGAGCAGGACGTCCGGACCATCGGCGGTGCCGACGAACCGGTCTTCCCAGGCCGGGCCGTCGGGCGGACGGAACGGGGCGCCCCCCGCGTCCCGGTACCGGACCCGTCGGGCTCCGGAAGCGTCGCTCCACAGCGGCCCGGTACCGTCGCCGTCGGGGTCGATCCGGCGCAAGGACCGCTCGAGTGCCGCGAGTCCGGGCGGGGCGATCAGCGCGCCGCGCTCGTCGGCCTCGAACCACGCCACCGCGACCCGGACGGTGCCGCGGGCGAGCCACGCCGCCTGCACCCGGGCGATTCGCGCCCGGGCGGCGGCAAGGCGCGTGCCGGCGTACTGCCACGCCGTCACCGCCACGCCGCCGACGAGCAGGGAGACGACGAGCACCGCGACGAGCGCCGCCCCGCCCTCGCGTGCGGATTGCGCGGCGTTCACCGAGTCGCCTCCTGCCGGCGGAAGGGAATCGTCATCCGGTAGCGTTCGACCCTGCCGCGCACGTCCATGCCGAGTTCGACGCGCAGCGCGCGGACGGCGCCGCGGCAGGTGCGTGCCGCGGCATCGTCGGCGCCGCCGCAGGCGCCGACGTCGTTCCCCGCGGCGTCGAGACCGGTCACGCGGAACGAGACGACGCCCGAGAGCACCGGCTGGACGACACGGAAACGCCCCGTCCCGAACCGCCGTGCGTCGTCGACGAAGTGCACGCGGTAGAGCACGCCGATGCGGGGGTCGTCCTCGGCCGCCGCCGGACCGGCGTCGACCGTCTCGACGACGCCGTCGCGCCGGGCGAGCAGCCGTCCGTCGGGCAGCGTGACGCGGTCGGCGCTGTCGAGATCCGCGTCGAACCGCGCGATGCGCGCGCGGCCCCTCGTGCGGCGCAGCCAGACGACGACCTCGTCGTTGCCGGTCGCGATGAAGCCGCCGGCCGGATCGAGACGGGTCTCCGGGTCCCGCGCCTCGTCCGGCTCGTCGCCGTCGAGATCGCCGCGCAGCCCGACGGCCCACGGCTCGAGCAGCTCGAGGGCCTCGTCCGGTCCCGCGCCCGCGTCGACGCCGCGACCTGCGGCGACGACGTCCGCGGCCATCCGCTCGAGGGCCCAGCGGGCGCCGAGCGCGCGATCGTCACGGGCGATCTGGCGGTCGGCGACCCGCGCCAGCCCGCTCGCCAGCGAGAGCGCCGCGAGGACGGTGACCAGTCCGAGCGCGGCTCCGACCAGCGCCTCGGCGCTGGCGAAGCCGCGTGCGTTCTGCGCGGGCCGGTTCACGTGCGCACCGTGACCAGCCGCACGACCCGGCGGCGGGCGGCCTCGCGCCAGGAGACGACGACCGTCACCCGCAACGCGACGGCCGCACCGAACGCGCGATCGGCCGCGGCGGGGCCGAGCCCTTCGAGGTGGGCGATGATCCGGCCCTCCGGCAGTTCGGCGGCCAGGCCGCTCCAGGAGGAGGGGGCGCTGCCGTCCGCGGTGTCGAGCCGTGCCGTCGTGTCGTCGACCGCCGCCCCGAAGCGCTCGGGCAGGCCATGGAACGAGACGATCTCGAGTTCCCGGATCGTCCGCTCGGCGATCTCGCGCCCGCGATCGAGCCGTTCGGCCGCACGCCCGACACGCAGGGCGTGATCGACCAGCGCGACGGCCGACAGGGCGACGATGCCCAGCAGCACGCCGGCAAGCAGCGCGTCGAGCAGCACGAAACCGGATGCACGATGGAAGAAAAAGAGATGCCGCTGTCCCGGGCGATCGTTCATGCCCGTGCGTCATCGCAAGAGCGATGCCACCCGGCGAGCATGAGAAGGAACAGCCGATTCCGGCCGATCGGGCGGCGCGAGCGTCCGCATGCGGACACACCGTCCGTGACAGGTGTCCGCATGCGGACGGTCGGTCCTCAGAAGATCCAGGTGAACGGACCGGCGAGCGCCTCGACGCGCACCCCCTGCCCGCCGGCAGCAGCGAGGGCGTCCTGCCAGGCGGCCAGCGCCTCTGCGGCGTCGCGTGCGGCGGTGACCGCCGGCTCGCTCAGGCCGAGGCCGGCCAGACCGCCGCGTCCGAGCAGTGCGAACGGCAGATCGTCGCGCAGCCCTTCGACGCCGGCGATGTAGACCGCCAGCAGGCGCCCCTTCATCCGCGGCGAGGCGGCGAGTCGCGCCAGGCGCGCCCCGAGCAGCGCCGGCGGCTCCGTGCTCGCCAGCACGACGACCGCCGGAAGTTCCTCGACGTCCTCGAGGCGGGCCGCCGTCGGTCCCGCGTGCCAGCCCGACGCGAGCTGGTCACGCAACGCGGCGTGCGGCCAGCCGAACGCCTCCGAAGGCAGCAGCAGCAGCGCGTTCGAGCCGGCCTTGGGCGCCGCGGCCCACCGTGACGGCGATGCGGCGGAAGTGCCCGCCACCGCGACCTGCCGGTGTCCCTTCGCGCGCCACCACTCGCCGAGCGCCCGGGCGACCCGCAGGGCGAGCTGCTCGCCGGGAACGTCGAGCACCGGTGCCGACCACGGAGGATGGTCGAGCCCCGCCCGGTCGCGGACCATGACCGTCTGCGCTTCGTCGAGCCCGGTGGTGGGAGGCACGAGGAACGGGATCGGCCGTCCCGGAGGCGGGAGATCGACGCGCGGGCCGAGCGCCACCCGGACCAGTTCGGTACGCGGAAGCGCCAGCGGCCGGGCGTCGGTGCCCCGCGCGCTCACCGTCAGCCGCACCTGCGGTTCGTCCCCCTGCCCTGCCGGAAGCTCGAGCACGGCCAGGCCGGCGGGCAGCGCGGGGGCGGTCTCGTCCGCCGCCGGGCCGAGCACCGCCGCACTCGCGGCGGCGATCGCCGCGGGAAGGTCCTTTTCGACATCGACCAGCCGCACGAACCCGCCGGACGCGCGGGGAACGTACACGTGCCGGCGTCCGGCCTCGTGGCGGACCACCGCGACCAGCGCGCCGGAAGCGTCGCGCACCACGAGCCGCGCCCGCGGGCGGAGACCCCATGGGTCGCCCACCGCGAGCCACCAGGTCGTGGCGCCGCCCTTGTCCTTCGTCGTCCCGGTGGCGAGAAGAAGCGCGCCGCTCTCGAGGACCGCCGGTCCGGCTCCGCGTGCCGGGGGCGGCGGGAACGCATGCGCCGCGAGCGGGCGATGGTCGAGTCCCGGCGGTTCGCGCGACCAGGAGGGTTCCGGTTCGGCCATCCGTCGCGGGGCGGCGGACGGCGGGAGCCCCCGGGGCGTCGGCGTCCCGACGGCCCTGGGCCGGCTGGCCGCCGGCAGCGATCCGCTCGGCCCGCCCCAGGTCAGCGCGAGGCTCCGGGCGGGACGCGCCCGGTCGAGGGCGCCGTCCATCGACAGGTCGAGCCCCCCCGTCGCGGTGCTGAAGATGCGCAGACGTTCGCCGGCCCGCATCCGCGTCCCGACCTGCCGCTTCGCGTCGTCGGGCAGCGTGCTGAGCACCAGACGATGCATCACCAGCCGCTCGGCCTGCTGCGAGAGGGCGTCGAGCCTGGCCGTCTCGGGCGGCGGGTCGGCGGCGAGCGCGGCATCGAGCATTCCGGCGGCTCGCGCATGCTCCGGCTTGCGACGGTCGAGAGCCGCGAGCGCACGGCGGGCACGGACCAGCGGCGGAAGCGGCCGTCCCGATGGCGAGGCGAGCCGGTCGAGAACGACCGCCACGTCCTCGCGATTGAACAGATCGACCGGACGGTCGCTCCCCGGCGCCGGCAGCGCGTTGAACGCGAGCTGCTGCGAGAACGTGCGGGGCGTGCTCACCGCCGGCAGTTCGACTCCCAGCAGCGCGTCGAGGTCGGGTACCGGCGCACCCGAACGGTCGAGCCGTTCGAGCCAGGTGAACAGCGCGAGCAGGCGGACGACCTGGTCGAGTCCCGCGAGTTCGGGATACGCCCGGGCCAGGCGGTCGTAGGTCTCGTTGATGGCGTCGACGGTGGCCGCGGTCCAGGGAGGAACGGCTTCCCGTGCGCCGGAGGCCCGCTCCGAGGCAGCGCTCATCCGCGCGCGCCGGAAGACGAGCACGTCGCCCTGCGGAGAGACCGTCAGGTCGATCGCGTCCGGATAGAACCAGAACCGCGTCTGCTGGCTCGTGATTCCCGCGGCGCCGGGGGCGCGGGCGAAGCGCTCGATGTGCGTCGCGAAGCCGGGGACGATCCCGGCCAGCCGCGCGCGATCATCGGCGCCGCTCCACGGGTCGATCCCCTGGCTGAACGTCTTGAAGCGCACGTCGCAGAGCATCGTCACCAGGCCGAGCCGCGTGTCGGCCAGTCGGCCGCCATGGTGGACCTCGAGCCGGTGCGCGTCAGCGCCGCGATCGAGGCTCATGAACGGCCGGCCCGAGCCGCCGTGGAAGATCGCGCGGTAGGCCACGGCGAGATCGGCCAGCGTCGGCCGGGCACCGAGCAGGGTCGGCGGATCCTCGACCGGCGTGCCGAACAGGTCGAGCGTGCCGTCGGGGCGCAGCCGCGCCCCCTCGAGCACCAGCTGCTGGTCGAAAAACCGCTCGAGCGCCCGGAGGTCGAGCGGCGGGCGATCGCCACGCGGAGCGGCGGACTCGATCGCCATCTCGAGCGGCTCTCGCGTGACCGAAAACCGCGCGGCGGCGACCTCGTGCCGGTAGGCGTGCACGCGCACCGCGAGCCGCGCCGGACGGCCCGCGGCAGCCAGACGCGTCAGTTCGGCGGCCAGCGCGTGCCGCACGACGCCCCAGTTCTGTTCCCATGCGGCGCGCGCGGCCTGTTCCGGATCCGCGCCGTCGGTCGGCGCGGGCACGATCACCCGCATCGCACCGGCGCCGTCGCTCTCGATCACGATCCGCCGGCCCCGTGCCAGGGCGACCCACGCCGGCTGGGCGGCTCCTTCCGCCCACAGCCCAGCGATCTCCACCAGCGGCGCGCTTCCCGCCGCTTCGGGCACGACCGCATCGAGCGCGTCGGACATCACGAACGCGTAGCGCTCCATCATCGGCTCGAGCAGGTCGAGTGCACGCTGCCGTACCGGCCCTTCGGGGCCTCCGACCGCGGCCCACAGTTCAGCGACCTGCTCGCCCGACTGGCAGGTGCGGCGCGGATCGACGAGCGGGCGGTAGTCGACGGAAAGCCACGACGGGGGCTCCGCCGACCGTGCGGGAGCGGCCACGAGCAGGAGGCCGGCCAGCACGACCGGCATGAGAAGCGGGCGCGGGAGGCGGAAGACGGGCAGCGTCATCGGAAGATCCTTCCGTGGTGTCCGGAGCCGGCGGGCGCCGGGCCGAGATGATACTGCGAGCCCCGTTTCCTGCCGCGCGAATCGCCGCCGTTGCGATCCGGGCCGCGCCCCCGTATCACCCCGAGGGCCCGTCTACCCGGGAGAGCAGCCGATGCCGATCACGTCCCGTCATGTCGCGCTGGCCGCGTGCGCGCTGCTGTTCGCCCCGGGGAGCGCCGGCCGGACCGAGCAGCTCGTCTCCTCGACGGTCCCCGAGGACCGCGATCGCGTGACGTTCCGGGTGCCGATCTCGTTCCACTTCGGTTCGCCGATCGAACTGGACAGCGACGGCGACGGTCGCTACACGCG
>JAJRXN010000500.1 GCA_024276295.1 Acidobacteriota bacterium | reverse complement strand
TCCTCGCGGTCGAGGATCACGATCGCGTCGGACGCCGTGTGCAGGAGCTGCTCGAAGTAGGCGTGCTCGCGGGCCAGCGCCTCCTCGGCCGAGCGACGCGCCAGCTCGGCGACGACCTGCGAGCCGAAGGCCTCGAGGATCGCGGGGGCGGTGGCGACGAGGTCGTCGGTCCGTCCGCAGAGCAGGCCGATCCGGCCGAGGTCGACGCCCCGCGCCGAGACCAGCGACGTGCACAGGCAGGTGTGGATGCCGTCGCGGTGCAGCGGCTCGAGTTCCGGAGCCTGCGCGGGGGCCGGGAGCCGGAACGCATGGACGCCCCGCAATCCCTGCAGGCTCTCGCCGTGCCGGCGCAGGACCGCCAGCACCGCGGCCCCACCGCCGGAGGGCCAGGCGGCCGCCGCCGGCCGCTGGTCGCCGGGGCCCAGCTCGAGCAGAGCATAGCGGGCGCCCGTCGCCGCGGTGAGGTTGGCCAGCAGGGTCTGGAACGCGCCGGCGCGGGGAAGCGACTCGTCGCCGCCTCGTCCGAGCAGCATGTCTTCGAACGACCTGATCACGGGCGAGCCGCTCCCGGATGATCCCCGCAGTGTATCCCGGAAAGCTTGACGGCCATCGCCGCCCGTTCGAAGCTTGCAGTCCTGACGGCCCGCCGGGAAAGGAGCATGACGATGAACGACGAGCTGCAGCGGAAGATCGAGCGCTTTTTCTCGGGCTCGCCCTTCGCGGTCGCCGGTGCCAGCACCGATCGCGAGAAATACGGCAACAAGGTCCTGCGCTGCTACATGCAGCACGGCCACGAGGTCTTCCCGATCAACCCCCGCGCCGAGGAGGTCGAGGGCCTGAAGGCCTGGCCCGACCTCGCCTCGATCCCGGTCCGGGTCCACGGCGTCTCGATCGTCACGCCGCCCCGGATCACCCGCGAGGTCGTCGACGAGGCGCTCCGGCTCGGCATCAGGAACCTGTGGATGCAGCCCGGAGCCGAGGACGACGAGGCGATCGCCCGGGCCGAACAGGCCGGTGCGAACGTGATCGCCCGCGGTCCCTGCCTGCTGGTCGCACTTGGCTTTCACGATGACTGACACCACATTCCGAACGAGCAGGGACCGGTGCGACGGACCGGGACCGCCCCGCAAGGAGTAGGCCCGCATGGTCGAGAGGATCGCTCCCGTCGTCGCCGAGCACGGCACGGCCGTGCTCGGGTTCCTGCACCGCATGGTCGCCTCCGGCAAGCCGCTGCTGCTGCACCCCGAGGTGTGGGAGATCTACGACGCGCTGCGACGGACCGAGGAAGGCGCCGTGCTGCGCGGCACGCAGTTCGAGCGGATGGTCGCCGCCACCCGTGAGGCGATCGTCGATCCGCCGTACGTGCTGTTCGCGGTCCGCCCGCGCATCGGGCGCTGGACGTACATCCGTTTCAACACCGACGTCGTCGAGCACGAGGAGATCGGCGTTTCGGCGTTCCTCGGCGTCAAGGAGCGGCTCGTCGACCACAGCGCGCGCTCGAAGCGCTTCCTGCTCGAGGTCGACTTCGGCCCGTTCAACCGCGAGTTCACCAGGATGCGCGAGGCGCGGTCGATCGGCCGCGGCGTCGAGTTCCTCAACCGGCTGCTCTCGCGCGAGCTGTTCGAGGACCAGGAGCAGGGCTTCGGGCATTTCATCCGCTTCCTGCGGCTGCACAACCACGGCGGTCGCCAGCTCATGCTGGCCTGCGAGATCGACACGCTGCCGAAGCTGTCTGAGGCCCTGACCGAGGCGTTCGAGCTGCTCGAGCAGTACGCCGACGACACGCCGGCGGACGAGGTCGCCAGCAGCCTGCGCGGCCTCGGCTTCGAACCGGGCTGGGGGCGTGACGTCGGCCGGATCCGCGAGTCGATGCAGCTCCTGCAGGACATCCTCGAGGCGCCGAGCCCGGACACGCTCCAGCGCTTCCTGAGCCGCATGCCGATGATCTTCCGGCTGGCGATCATCTCGCCCCACGGCTTCTTCGGCCAGGCCGGCGTGCTGGGCCTGCCGGACACCGGGGGCCAGGTCGTCTACATCCTGTACCAGGTGCGGGCCCTCGAACGCGAGATGCTCCGGCGCAACGCGGAACTCGGGCTCGACATCGCACCGGAGATCGTCGTCCTGACGCGGCTGCTGCCGGAGGCACGCGGAACGACCTGCGACCAGCGGATCGAGCCGATCACCGGCACCGAACGCGCGCGGATCCTGCGCGTCCCGTTCCGCGAGGAGGACGGCACGGTGGTCCGGCCGTGGATCTCGCGCTTCGCGATCTGGCCGTACCTCGAGCGGTTCGCCGCCGACGCCGCCGTCGAGCTGCTGGCCGAACTCGGCGGCCGGCCCGACCTGGTGGTCGGCAACTACTCCGACGGCAATCTCGTGGCGACGTTGCTGGCCCACCGGCTCGACGTGACCCAGTGCAACATCGCCCACGCGCTCGAAAAGACCAAGTATCTCTATTCCGACCTCTACTGGCGCGACAACGAGGAGAAGTACCACTTCTCGTGCCAGTTCACGGCCGACCTGATCGCGATGAACGCGGCGGACTTCATCATCACCAGCACGTA
>JAJRXN010000052.1 GCA_024276295.1 Acidobacteriota bacterium | reverse complement strand
GGACAATCTGATCTGCGGCTTCAAGGGTTGTGACGAACAGGCGGCTCGCCAAGAATGCCACAATCAGGAGTCGCTCGAATGGTGCGAACCGGCATGGTTCGTCGAGCATCTCGACGGCGCGCGTCCCGTGCTGTACGTCGCGGGAACGCGGGACGAGCGTATCACCCCTGACGAGGTCCTGGAAGCGTTCGGTCTCGTCTCGAGCGTCGACAAGGAGCTGCGCTGGTTCGGCGGGGGGCACACCGACATGCCCCTGTCGGAATACGTGTACGCCCGCGCGTGGCAGCGGAGCCGGCTTTCGGCGGTCACCGGCCTGCGGCATCGCAAGGTCTCGTCCTCCACGCAGCGGCTCGACTGGAACTCCGTTCCCGGGGACGGCTTCGTCTATGACGTCCACGGCGGGACGCTGACCGCCCTGACGGCAGGCACGTACGACCATCGGCCTGTCTCGGGCGGGTGCAGGCTCGAACGGCCGGGCCTGGAGATCGACGATCTCCAGGATGGCACGAGCCGCTATTACCTGGTCGCCGCCGCCAACGATGCCGGAGAAGGCCCGCTCGGCTACCGCAGCGATGGGACGAGGAGACCGCCCGGCTCGGGCCGCTGCCCCTGAGCCCCACGTCCCACGGAAGACCTGCGACACCGTCGCTTGCGACGTAGATTGCGTCGATGGCACTCCGGCGGCCGTTCCTGTTCGCATTCCTGCTGGCTGTCGCCTTGCCCTCCACCGGCAGGGCGGAGACCGGGCTGCGCGTCGCGATCTGGGCCGAGGCGGGCGCCGACGGAGAGTCGCTGCTGGCCCTGGCGCGGGCCGTGGCGGCCGGCGGGCACCTGCCGCTGACGATCGATGCGGATGACCTCGAGCAGGGTCGACTGACCGCGGAGTACTTCGACGTGCTGGTCCTGCCCGAGGGTCAGCAGGGATCGATCGCCGGGTACGACGAGGTCCTGGCCGGACGAGGTCTCGACGAGGCGATCCGGACGTTCGTGGCAGCCGGCGGGGGATTCCTCGGACTGGGCGCCGGCGCTCGCTACGCCGCCGCGACCGAGGTCTGGAACGGCGAGACGACCCCGCGTGGGCTCGCACTCTGGAACGGAACGGCGCTCGGCCCGCTCGACGCCTTCTTCGAGGGACTCGCGTCGGTCGAGGTCTCGAAGGGACCGCCGCAGCGCGTCGTGTACGCCGGTCCCGGCGCCTGCGCGTTCAGCCAGGTCGCGCAGGAAGATCTGCTCGCCTGGTACGTCACCGGCCGGCCGGACAGCCTCGAGGAACAGCGCCCGGCGGCCGTGCGCTTCACCCATGGACTCGGCCGCGGCGTGCTGTCCGGACTGCTGCCGCATGTCGACCCGCGTTCGACCGGAGACTGGGCCGCCTGGGACGATCGCGTGCTCGCATCGTACGACGGCGAGCATGACTGGGGGCTGCTGCTCGCCTGGCTCGAGTGGGTCGGGGGCGGCCCCGACCGGCGACCGGAGAGCATCGTCCCGGTACCCGCGACCGGCCGCCGGGTGGCCGTATACACGACACGCACGGCCGCCGGTGGCGCGTACCCCGCCCTGCTGACCGCCGTGGCACGCGCCCTCGAGAACGCCGGCGCGGCCCCGCTGGCGATCCGCGACCGCGAGGTCTTCTGGGCCGACCTCGCCCGCGCACGCTGGGACGCGCTGGTCATGCCGGGCGGCTGGGCCGCCGGCTACTGGTCGCAGCTCGCGGGATACGAGGGAGTGATCCGCCAGTTCGTGTTCGACGGCGGCGGCTACATGGGCATCTCGGCCGGCGCGTTCTACGCATCGGACACCGTGAGCTGGGACCAGGAGAGCTACGACTACCCGCTCGACCTGTTCCTCGGACGGCTCGACGGTCCGCTGCCCGATCTCGTCCCGTGGCCGGCGCACCAGCTCACGCCGGTCGATCTCGACGACCCCGAGATCGGCGTCGGGCGGCGCACGGTCTGGTACCAGGGCGAGGGCTCCTACACGCTGCCGAGTCCGTCGGTCCAGCCGGTGACGATCGTGGGCCGCTACGCCCACGCGGGTCCGAGCGGCGGCGCGATCGCGATCGTCCGGCACGCGTACGGCTCCGGCCGCGCGATCTACCCGAACCTGCACTTCGAGCCGGAGGAAGGCGACACCCGGGACTGGATGTTCGTCGGGGATCACGACGCGAGCGGTCCGGTCACTGATCCCGAATCGGACTGGGACGTGATGGCCTCGATGCTCGCGTGGATCCTGCCCGCCGCCTCCGCTCCCGCCCCGGTGCGACCGAGCGCCGGGCTTCCGGTCCGCTTCGGTGCGGACGACACGACGCGGGAAGCGGTGACCGAACTCCAAGGCGACGATGCCTGGGGAGAACTCCCGATCGCCGTGCTGCGGGGCGACGGCCGCACGACGGTCGAGCCGGGGCGAACGATGCACGTCACGGGATTCGGCGCGAAGACGCGGCTCGCGGTGCCCGAGGCGGTGCTCGAGGTGGAGTACTCCGCGGGAGCCGGCTACCAGGGCCAGGCGACCGTCGAGTGGCGCAGCGGCGGCGGGCCGTGGACCGACAGCGGCCTGCAACCGGTGCCGGGCCTCACCGATGCGGTCCTGTCCGCCGACCTCGTCGCCGGCGGGCTGTCAGGCGTTCCCGCGCTGCAGGATCTGGAGATCCGCTTCGCGCACGACGGCATCGCGGGCGAGCCGATCTCGTTCGATCGCGTCTGGATCCGCCTCGCCGCCGATGCCGACGCCGACGGCGCTCCGGACGCGGTCGACTGCGACGCGTCCGATCCCGGCGCGTTCGCCCTTCCCGCCGAACCGACATTGACGTGGCTCGACATCGAGCGGCTCTCGTGGGAGGACCAGTCCGGGCTCGCCGGCGAGGGCACGTGGTACGACCTCGCGCGCGGCCTGCTCTCCGAGCTGCGGGCCGACGGCGGCTTCGCGCGTGCGTCGTGCGAGCGGCTGCATCGCTCGGAGTCCCTCGCCTCCGGAAACCAGCCGCCCGGCGAAGGGGAGTACCAGGTCGTCAGGGCCGGCAACGGGTGCGGCGTCTCCGGATGGGGAGCCGCTCGCGTGATCGACGCCTGTCCCTAGCCGAGGTCGGCCGGCGACTGCACGGCGTCGTGGCACGCATCGCACACGCGCCCGCAGACGTCGAAGCCCAGCAGCTCGATCGACGGCACCCGGCTCGCGGGAGCGAGCCGCTCGGTTCCGAGCAGGTCGGTGCTGAGGTACTTCTTGTTGTCGTCCGGCAGCACGGTGACGACGACGGCTTCGTCACCCAGGCGCTCCTGCACCTCGATCGCGCCGAGGAGGTTCGCGCCCGACGAGATGCCGACACCGAGACCGAGTTCCGCGGCGAGGCGCTGGGCCATGACGATCGCGTCGCCGTCGTCGACGCCGACGACGTCATCGAGCTGCCGGAGTTCCACGATCGGGGGAATGAACTCGTCGGAGATCCCCTGGATGCGGTGCTTGCCCGCCTTGCACCCCGTGCTCAGCGTCGGCGAGTTGGCCGGCTCGAGCGGATGGAGCCGGACCCCGGCTCTGCGGCTCCGCAGTGCACGCCCGACCCCCATGATCGTCCCGCCGGTTCCGACTCCGGCCACGAACGCGTCGGGTTCGAGGCCGCGGGCCTTGAGCTGAAACCAGATCTCCCGTCCCGTGCTCAGCGCGTGGGCCTCGATGTTGTGCTCGTTCGAGAACTGCCGCGGCAGAAACGCGCCCGGAGTCGATCCGGCCAGCTTCTCGGCCAGCTCGATGCTGCCGACGAATCCCCCCTGCACGGCCGAGACGAGGTGGATCTCCGC
>JAJRXN010000499.1 GCA_024276295.1 Acidobacteriota bacterium | reverse complement strand
GTGGCGGACCGGGTGGCGCGCACCGCGCTGCTTTCGCCGTGGCCGCTGGTCCGGCCCACCGCGCTCGGCGCCCTGCTGCTCGTCGCGCTGCCGTGGCCGTTGGCGCTCGCCGCGCGCCGCGGCTGGGAGGATCTCGCGGCGGCCCTGTGGCACCAGAACGTCGACCGCTTCGTCGCCTCGTGGGACAACCTCGAACCGTGGTGGTACCAGGGCCCGGCGCTGCTGCTCGGGCTGCTGCCGTGGTCGCTGCCGGCCCTCGCGGCCCTTTCCGGCGGTGCGCGCCGCGTGCTGCGCGACGACCGACTCGCGCGCTGGTCGGCGTGCTGGCTGGCGCTGGCGCTGGTGTTCTTCTCGCTCCCGCACGGGAAGCGGGGCGTCTACCTGCTTCCCTGTTATCCGGCCGCGGCGATCGTCGTCGAGCGCCTGCTGGCACGGGTCGTCGCCTCGGGCGCCGGCCGCCGGCGCTCTGCCGTTGCGGCGCTGACGTTCGGCCTGGCCGTGCTGGCCCTCGCGCCGGCCGTCGCCCGCGCCGGCGGGCTGCTGCCGGCGGAGATGGCCGCGCTGCCGGCCGTCCGTCACGGCGCGCTCGCCGTGCTGCTTCTCGTCGGCCTCGGATCGCTGGCGCTCGGCGCCGGCCTGTGGACCCGCCACCGACTGGCGCTCGCCGGGCCGGTCGGCATGGCGCTCGGACTCGGGCTGCTCGCGCCGGTCGTGCTGACGCCGGCGCTGAACGCGGCCCAGGGCGCCCGGGCGTTCGCCGTGGCGGCGCGGGAGGCGATTCCCGCGAAGACCGAGGTCGTCCTGGCACGCAAGAAATGGGAGCTGATCGAGTGGTACGGCGACCTGGGCGCCCGCTACGTCCCCGATCCCGGACGGCTCGTCGCGCACCTCGCCGGGCCGCCCCCCCGCGCGGCGATCGTGCCGGCCGACATGCTGCCGCAGCTCCCGCCGTGGCCTGCCGGCACCGAACGCCGGCTGACCGGACGGATCGGCCGCCGCGTGCTCGTCGTGCTGGTCCGCGAGCGCGCCCTTCCCGGCGCTCCGGTATCCTCGTCGCCGTGATGCGACGCGCCGGACGACACGAGCGTGCAGTGCGCGATCCGCTGCAGGTCAACCTGCGCCGGCTGGTGCGGCTGCTGCTCCTGCTGGTCATCGCGCCGATGTTCATCCTCACCGGCCTCGCGCTGGCGATGCTCGCCACGCGGCAGGAGGCGCTCGACCTGATCTTCGGGCTGATCCTGCTCGCGTTCGCGGCGTCGGTCGTCGCCGGCGGCGTGCTGATCGCGATCCTCGCCGGACGCGGTGCGCGGATCGCGCAGCTCCAGTCGACGTTCCTGTCACGGATGAGCCACGAGCTGCGCACGCCGCTGGCCGGGATCCACCTCCACGCGCAGATCCTCGAGGCGACCGCACGCGACGACGAGGCGCGCGAATCGGCGCGCGCCATCGCCCGCGAGACCGCGCGGCTGACCGAACTCGTCGACCGGCTGCTGCGCTGGCGCGAGGTGCGGACCCGGACACACCTCTACCACAAGCGGAAGACGACCCCCGAGAAGGTCGTCGAACGGGTCCGCGCGCACCTCGGAGAGACCGCGCCGCTCGTGGTCCGGATGCGCCCCCCCCTGCCGCCGCTCGAAGCCGATCCCGAGGCGCTGGCCGAGGCGGTGCGCAACCTGGTGCACAACGCGCTCAAGTACGCCGCCGAGAGCGCCCCCCCGGAACTCGACGTGCGGCGGTTCGGGCGCGCGGTGGTCTTCGCGGTCAGCGACCGCGGCCCCGGCCTGCCCGAGAAGGACCGCGAGCGGCTGTTCGAGCCGTTCGTCCGCCTCGTCGACCGCACGCGTCCCGACCCGGGCGGCTCGGGGGTCGGCCTGGCGATCGCGCGGCAGATCGTCCGGGCCCATGGAGGAAAGCTCGGCGCCGTGCCGCGGCCCGGCGGGGGCTGCCGGTTCGTGATCCTGCTGCCGCACCGCGGAGGCCGGCGATGAGCCTCGGGGCGCGGATCCTGGTCGTCGAGGACGACGCCTCGCTGCGCGCCGGGCTCGAACGCGCGCTGGTCCGCGCCGGGTACGACGTCGAGACGGCGATCCGCGGGGCCGACGCCCTGCGCGTGATCCGCGAACAACCGCCCGACCTGGTCGTGCTCGACCTGATGCTCCCCGGGCACGACGGGACGTTCGTGCTCGAGCGCGCCCGGCGCGAAGGGTTCACTGGACCGGTGATCATCCTCTCGGCCCGCTCGGCACTCGAGGACAAGCTGCGCGGACTGCAGCTCGGAGCGGACGACTACGTCACCAAGCCGTTCGACCTCGAGGAGCTGCTGGCGCGGGTCGCCGTCCGTCTGCGGCGGACGCACGTCCCGACCGCACATCGCTTCGGCAGCGTCCAGGTCGACCTTTCGCTGCGTCGCGTGCTGCGCGACGGCGAGCCGGTCCACCTGACGCCGAAGGAGTTCGACCTGCTGGCGTTCTTCCTCGCCCATCCGGGCGTCACGCACTCGCGCGGCCGGATCCTCGAGGCGGTCTGGGGCGAGGACTACGAGGGAACGCGCCGGACGGTCGACAACTTCGTCCGCTCGCTGCGCACCAAGCTCGAGGACGACCCCGAAGAGCCGCGCCACTTCGTCACGGTCTGGGCCCGCGGCTACGCATTCCGGCCGGGGGGGTAGCGCCGGCCAGCGGGCGCTATGGCCCCAGGCGTCCGGCACGCAGATCGAGCACGCGCGTCGGCCCCTGCTTCTCGTTGGCCACCACGACGCCGCCGGCATCGAGGATGCGCGGCGTGCCGACCCAGCCGGCATCCCCTCCGGTGCCGTCGTCGACGAACGAGGTGACCAGCGCCCAGGCCGTACCGTCCCAGACGTAGGCCCGCAGTTCGACCGCGTCGGGGGCGACCGTCTAGACCTCGAAGCGGACCCGCCACGGCGGCTCGCCGAGATCTCCCTGCCAGTTGGCGACGTTGCGCCCCTTGGCGCTCTCGTAGAACTTGTTGAACTTGATCGTGTCGTTGCCGGTCAGGCGCTCGACCTTCATCCGGTACGAGCGATGCGCCGCGCCGGCCCCGGTCGCCCGCAGGCCGAGCGTGAAGTCGTACGACAGCCGCTCGCCGGCGGGATCGAGCACGGCGACGAGGAACGCGTCCGGACTCGAGAGCACGGTCGCCGTCTGGATGCTGGCCTGCGATCCGGACGGCGCGTTGCGCGCCGATTCGGCCTCGAGCGCGAAGAACAGCCCGGTCAGCGACGGGCGCGCCGCAGCGGGATCCCACAGGCGCGCGCCGAGATCGACCTGGTCGGCCCGCGTCGCGTCGAGCCGGTCGGGGCCGGCGAACGTGTCCGCCAGCTCGACGGTCCCGGCCCGGGCTCCGGACGCCCCGTCGTCTTGCGGCAGCGGAACCGCGGCGAACGGCAGGATCGGCGAGAGCGGGCCGAAGCCGCCGGCGCCGTCGTCGTACGCGATCCGCGCGTAGAGCGTGCCGGACTCGATCGGCACGCCGTAGAGCACGCGCGCCTGGTCGAGCGGGTCGGCATCGACGACCACCGTGCCGACGAGAGCGCCGTCGAACTCGGGGCCGTCGCCCCGGCTGACCTCGAAGCGCGCCGTGGCCGGCGTGCCGGGCCCTTCGGGCGGCGTGGCGACGAGCCACACGCCTCCCGCCTGCACGCGCCGGGCGACCGCGAGGTGCGGCGCGCCGTCCGCCGGCTCGCAGGCGTCGCCGGTTCCGTCGCCGTCGCTGTCGACCTGCAGCGGATCGGCGACGCGCGGACAGACGTCGCTGCCGTCCTCGATGCCGTCGCCGTCGTCGTCGACGTCGCAGGCATCCCCCGCCCCGTCACCGTCGAGGTCGGCCTGGTCCGGATCGGCGAGTCCCGGGCAGACGTCCAGTTCGTCCGGAACGAGGTCGCCGTCGTCGTCGGGATCGCAGCGGTCGCCGGTCCCGTCGCCGTCGAGGTCGACCTGCAGCGGATCGAAGACGAACGGGCAGACGTCGTCGGGAACCGGCACGCCGTCGCCGTCAGGGTCGCCGACGCAGGCGTCGCCGGTCCCGTCGTTGTCGCTGTCGGCCTGGTCCGGATTCGCGGTGCGCGGGCAGTTGTCGTCGCCGTCGGCAAGGCCGTCGCCGTCGTCGTCGGGATCGCACACGTCGCCCGAGCCGTCCCCGTCGACGTCGATCTGCTCCGGGTCGGGCACCGTGGGGCAGCCGTCGATCGCGTCGTCGACGCCGTCGGCATCGGCGTCGCTGCAGGTCGCGGGGGCGGCGCGCGGCGTGCCCGTGCCGTCGCTGCCCGGTCCCGCCTGGCCGAAGCAGTTGCCCGGGTCGACGAGATAGAACACGATCCCGCCGCGCGGGGCGGGCGTCTGGTCGCGATGGCTCGTCGCCGCGATGCCCATGGCGAAGCAGGCCGGCTCCCACGGGCCCGCCGTGCCGGCGAGCACGCGGCCCTTGAGCAGGTCGTAGCGTGAGGCGCCCGGGACCGGCGACCACGAGACCGTCTCGGCATCGGAGGCGAGCCGGAGATCGGGCCCGGCAGGTGGCGGCGGCGCCGCCGCCGCCCCGTCGAGGGGCGCGCAGTCGCAGGCGTCCCCGAGGCCGTCGCCGTCGCGGTCGGACTGCACGCCGTTGACGTCGAGCGGGCAGTTGTCGACGGCATCGGCGAAGCCGTCGTTGTCGTCGTCGGCATCGCACGCGTTGCCGGCGCCGTCGCCGTCGGTGTCGAGCTGGTCGGGATTCGGCAGCCCGGCGCAGTTGTCGACGTCGCCGCAGACGCCGTCGCCGTCGGCGTCGTCGCGCGGATCGTCCGGGCAGGTGTCGCAGTCGTCGCCGCGGAAGTCGAAGTCGCGGTCGGTCTGGGCGGCGTTGGGATCCGCGGGGCAGTTGTCGACCGCATCGCGCACGCCGTCGAGATCGCCGTCCGGACAGGCGTCCGGCCCCGGCCGCGGCGCCCCGCCGTCGCTCTCGCCGGACGAGCCGCGCCCGAAACAGTTGACCGACGTCGCCAGGTAGTAGAACAGCCCGCCGCTTTCGGGGTGCGCGCCGTCGGCGGTCTCCGGCACGACGAGCGCGAGTTCGTGGCAGGTGTGATCGAACGCGAACGGCGCGCCCCGGGGCACGCGCCCCTTGAACGCGTCGTACGTCTCGGCCTCGCTCTCGGCCGGCCACGTCAGCCGCGTCTTGTCGGCGTCGAACAGCAGCGGCCCGGCGATCGGCGGAGGGACGCGGAAGACGTCGGGATCGGCGTCGTTGCAGTCGCAGGCCGCACCGACCTGGTCACCGTCGCCGTCGAACTGGTCCGGGTTGAAGTCCTGCGGGCAGTTGTCGGAGGCGTCCGGCACGCCGTCGCCGTCG
>JAJRXN010000051.1 GCA_024276295.1 Acidobacteriota bacterium | reverse complement strand
GCTCCGTCCGCGGCCCCGGGCGAGCCGGCCGACCTGCTGATCACCGATCTCGACAACCGCGCCACGCCGTTCATCCGCTACGCGATCGAGGACCTCGGAACCTTCGCCGGGCACCGGTGTCCGTGCGGTCGTCCCTGGACGCTGCTGGCGACGGTCGACGGCCGGGCGTTCGACCTGGTCGTCACGTCCGACGGGCGCGCGGTCAGCGGGACGTTCTTCACCATCGCGCTGCGGATCGTCGAGGACGCCGTGGCCCAGTTCCAGGTGATCCAGGACCGCCGCGAGCACCTGCGCGTCGTCGTCGTTCCCGGTCCGCGCTGGTCCGAAGACGCCTCGCGCCGCATCGGACAGCGACTGCGCGACCACCTCGGGGCGATGGAGATCACGATCGAGACCGTCGCCGAGATCCCGCCGCTGCCGTCTGGCAAGCGCCGGTTCGTCGTCTCCGAGATCGCGCCCCGGGCGGTCGATCCGACGGAACGCTGACGCCGATGCGGGTGATGCTGCTGACCGGGAGCCTGGGAGCCGGCGGAGCCGAGATGGCGGTCGCGCGGCTCGCCCGCGGGTTCGCCGCGGGCGACGTCGTCCAGCCGCAGGTCGGCCTGCTCGGCCGCGGCGGCGAGGCCGGCGAGGCGCTGCGCGCGGCCGGCGTGCCGGTGCTCGAACTCGGCGTGCGGGGGCCGCTGCGCAGCCCCGGCGGCCTGCTCCGCCTGGCGCGGCTGGCCCGGCACGTGCGCCGCGCGCGGATCGAGCTGGTGAACACCTTCCTGTTCGACGCCGACCTGTACGGGATGCTCGCGGTGCGCTGCGGCGGCGTGCGGTGCGTGATCACCACCCGGCGCGCGATCAAGGAGCGACACCCGCACCACCTGCGGGCCTACCGGATGACCAACCGCCTCGTGACGCGGATCGTCGCCAACTCCGAGGCGGTCAGGCGGTTCACGCTCGAGCGGGAACGCCTGCCGGAAGACCGGGTGGTGACGATTCCCAACGGGATCGAGGTCGACGCCTACGCCGCCGGCGATCGCGCCCGAGGCCGCGAGCGGCTCGGCCTGCCGGAGGGCGGCGTCGTGGTCGGCACGATCGGCACGCTCAAGCCGGTCAAGGGGCAGGAAGACCTGCTCGAGGCGGTGCTTCCGCTGTTCCAGACCCGGTTCGATCTCGTCCTCGTCCTCGCGGGCGAGGCCGGCACGCGGTACGCGGCGCGTCTGCGGGAGCGGGTCCGGGCGGCGGGCGTGGCCGCGCGCGTCGTGTTCCCGGGGGTCATCCGCGAGGTGCCGGACGTGCTGGCCGCCTTCGACCTGTTCGTGCTGCCGTCCCATTCCGAGGGGATGAGCAATGCGCTGATCGAGGCGATGGCCGCCGGCCGGCCGATCGTGGCGACCCGGGTCGGCGGGGCCGAGGAGTGCCTGGCCGGAGGCGAGGCCGGCGTGCTGGTCCCTGCGCGGGATCCGGCGGCGCTCGGCCGGGCGATCGGGGATCTTCTCGCCGACGGGCCGCGGCGCCGCGCGCTCGCCACGGCGGCGGCGTCCCGGGCGCGCCGGGAGTACGCCCTCGACAGAATGGTCGCGCAATACGAGGATCTCTACCGGAACGTGCTCGGAGAACGACGATGACGGTCAGCCTCGGAGACCCGCCGCAGGTGGTGGTCCGGTCCCGCATCCGCGCCCCGCGGCCCGAGGGGCTGCGGATCGAGCCGGTGGCGCTGCCCTGCCTCGAGCGGGAGTGGCGCGATCTCGAACGGCGCGCCCGCACCCGCAACGTGTTCGTCTCGTGGCCGTTCCTCTCGACGTGGTGGGAGCATTTCCGGCGCGATCGCAAGGGGCGGGTCTGGACCGTGCGCGAGCCGGGCGGTCGGCTGGTGGCGATCGTGCCGCTCTACGAGGAGCGGGTCGCGACCCGCTTCGGTCCGGTGCGCGTGCTGCGCAACGTCGGTTACCGGGACGTGGTCAACCCCGACTTTCTCGACGCCCTGTGCGAACCGGGCCGGGAGGAGGCGGTCGCCCGGGCGCTGGTGCCGGTGCTCGAGTCGTCCGGAAGCTGGGACTTCGCGGAGTTCTCGGAACTGGATCCCGAAGGCTCGCTGGCGCGCATGGCCGCCGTCTGGGCGCGCGACGGTGTCGTGGTGCGCAGCGAGCCGCGCTCGACCTGCCCGTACATCGCGCTGCCCGAGAGTTTCGATGCGTTCCTCTCGGGACGGAACCCGCACTTCCGCCAGCAGTTGCGCCGGTACCGGCGCAAGATCGAAAAGGACTTCGACGTCGTCTGGAAACGGCTCGGCCACGACATCGACATCCCGGCGGGGATCGAGGCGATGGCCCGCCTGCACCAGGCGCGGATGGAGTCGACGGCCCGCGGCGGGAACTTCCGCAAGAGCGACTACTTCGCGTTCCAGCGTGCGCTGGCGCACCGCCTGCACGAGACGGGGCAACTGTTCTCGTGGATCGTGTTCATCGACGGCGCGCCGGCGGCGACGCACTACGGGTTCCTGACCGGACGCTGCTACTACGGCTACCAGATGGGCTTCGATCCGCGCTACCACAAGTACTCGCCGGGGCACTACATGACCGGGCGCGTGATGGAGATGCTGATCGACCGCGGCGTGCGCGAGATGAACCTGCTGCGCGGGACCGACGCGTGGAAGTTCCGCTGGACCGACCGCACGCGCCGCACGATCACGCTGCGGCTGCTGCGCCCCGACTGGCAGTCCTCGCTGGCCTACGTCCGGACCCAGCTCAGCCAGTCGCCGGCGCTGGTCGCGCGCTTCCTGCTCGGCCGCGAGACGTTCGACGAGCTGCGCGGGGCGCTCGCCCGCTGGCGCGGCCGGCTCGCTTCTCCCTGACCCTGACGCCGGCTAGCGCGTGTCGTCGCGGCGCAGGTTCTGCACCGGCGGCGGGGCCGCCTGGCAGCCCGACTCGTCGTACGTGCAGCTCGTCGTGCAGGCCAGCGTCCCCTGCGTGTAGCCGAGATCGGTGCAGGTCTGGCCGCCCAGGTTGCTGCCGTCGCACTGCTCGCCGGCATCGATGAACCCGTCGCCGCACAGCGCCTCGGTGGTGTCATTGGCGTTCTGGCAGCCGTTGTCGTCCGGATAGTCGGTCTTGCCGTCGCCGTCGTTGTCGAGACCGTCGCTGCACTGCGGCGACCCGCCGACCGTCGACTCGTAGGCGCCGGCGTCCGGCGTCCCGACGCGCGCGTTGCCGTCGAGGTCGATCCCCGAGCCGGGCCACGCCGAACTGGCGAAGTTGACCGCCGGGTTCGAGGCGCTGTCGACCAGGTCGGCCAGCGGCGGATCGGTCACGTCGTTGGCCATGTTCAGTCCGCCCGGATTCTTGAAGATCGACGCGCGCGGCGCGCTCTGGCGGCTGTTCGGATCGCGCGTGGAGTTGCCGGCGCAGTCGCCGCTCCACGACTGCCAGGCCGCCAGGTTCATCGTCGAGTTCGAGGCCGAGTGGCGGTGCACCGTCCCGCTCGGCAGGTCCGACGGGTAGACGTTGTAGTCCCAGTCGAAGTCCTCGTTGCCGCCCGCATTGCAGCGCGCGTCGATGATCTCCTGGTACCACACGTTGCGCCCGTTGAGGACGCTGTTGAACACGTCGATGTTCCGTGGAAGACCGAACGGACAGCCTCTGCCGCCCGTGATGTAGCCCTTGATCTGGAACCCCGACGGCTCGGAGATCGTGATGTGGCGGAACTCGACGTCGCGCACGCAGACGAGGAAGATCCCCTCCTGGCTGGCGCCGAACTCGCTGTCCTGGACCAGGATGTTCAGCACGATCGACGGGTCGTCGGCGCTGGTGGCGCCGTCCCCGGAGAGGAACTGCACGCCGTGGTTGAATGCGCCGTACTCGCGCATCCGCGTCACGGTGATGTCCTTGGTGCCGTTGGCGAAGCTGACGCCGTTGCGGGTGTGGCCGCACGTGAAGTCGGTGATCGTCGAGGAGACCACGCCCGAGAGCTGCAGGCACTGCGAGTCGGAGCTGAAGCGCCCGTACTCCCAGCAGCCGTCGAGACACGAGGTCTGCGTCTCGTCGAGCGGCCGGCCCATGGCGTTGAACACCTTGACCCGCTCGATGGTCAGATTGGTGACCCAGTTGCTCGAGACGCCCTGGACGATGATTCCGCCGCCGTAGCAGGTCAGGTCACGGAACGCGAAGTCGTCGCCCATCGTCGGGCTGATGCAGGTGGCCGTTCCGGCGACGACCTGCATCCCCTCGATGGTGATGCCGCTCTTCGAGCGCAGGTCCATGCCGATCCCGCTGCCGTACGGCTTGGGGATCGCCACCTGGGTCGACGACGGGCGGGCGTCGTTCCAGAGCCGCATCCGGAACTTGCCGTTGGCGCTGTTGTAGGCCAGCGAGCCCGGATTCCCGTTGACCGCCGAGACCGAACTCATCCACGCGAGCTGGACCCAGCCCTGCATCTCGCCGTCGGTGCGCTGGCAGCTCCAGGCGACGTAGTCGCTGCCGGCGGGGTCGATCCACTGGTAGGCCGCCTGCTTTTCGGTCGACGACGTCGGACTGGTCATCGCGCCCGGTGGGGCGGGGCACTCCCAGACGCCGGTCGCCACCTCGGTGCAGGCGCTCTCGTCGACGTCGAGCAGCTCGATGTAGACGCGGGTTCCTCCGGTCGGCGACGGTCCGGCCCCGCGCAGCGTCAGCGGGCTCGTCGTGCAGGTCGGAAACCCCTTGAGGTCCTCGCCGTAGAAGTCGCCGGCGCCGACGTCGATCGTGTCGCCGCACTTGGCCTGGCTCAGCGCGTGATCGATCGTCCGCCAGGCGCAGTTCGGCCGGTTGCCCGCCGTGTCCGGGGCGTCCGCCGTGCCGTTGCAGGAGTCGCTCCCGTCGGTGCGGACCCACCACGTCGCGGCGCCGGCCGGCATCGAAAGAGCGGAAAGGACCAGTGCGAGCAGCACCCCACGCATCGTCGTCACCTCTCACTCGCGGGGACGGACATCGTCCGCCGCACCGCGCCTCTCGTGTCTGACGATAGGTTCCACGAGCAGTCCGAGCGAGTCGTCGCGACCGCTCCAGACCGGCTCGCCCCCCTCGTAGGCCCCGGCATCCGCGGCGCCGCGACGCCGCTCGCCCTCGATGTCGAGCGTGCCTGGGGATGCCGGGGCGCCGAGGGCGATCGCGGCGCTTTCCGGCTGGAGATCGAAGTCGAACGAGGTCGGGAACGTGTCGTCCCGCCACGCGAAGGAAACGAACGTCCCGTGCCCGCTCTCGGTCCGCGAGCGCGGGTCCCGGGTGCAGTCGCGGCACGGGTCGTCGGCGAAGGCCTGCCAGCTCTCGAGCGTGCGGAACCTGCGTCCCGCCGCCTTGACGATGTTCGCGCCGCGCCGGCACAGGTCCCCGTCCGTCAGGTAGACGTTCCGGTCCAGGTCGTGCCCGCCGCCGGCCCAGGTGTCGCCGTACTTGGCGAAGAACGACACGCCGCACAGGATGCTGTCGCGGATGTCGAGGTCGGCCACCTTCGGCCGGCAGTCGGACTTCGGGTTCTCCTGCACCACGATCGCCCCGAACGGGAACGTGCAGTGCTCGAAGCTCAGGTCGTGGGCGCACTCGATGAACAGCGGCTCCTGCGAGTCGTGCACCAGGCAGTTGCGGACCGCGATGTCGTGGGCCCCGTCGATGAACTTCAGCGCGTGATTGTGGTGGCCGTGGGCGAACAGGCCGTCGACCCGTCCCCCGGAGGCCCCGGCAAAGCCGATGCCTTCGCGCGAGGCGTACGTCTCGACGTCGGCCAGCAGGAAGTCGTGGCCGAGGATCGACAGGCTGTGGCTGCGCATCCGCCCCCAGGCGTCGGCGGCGGTGTCGCCGGCCGGCCGGCGGTAGTTGTTCAGGATCGTCACCGCGCGCAGCACCGCCCCGCGCGACGTGCGGTCGACCCACACGCCGCCGGTGTAGACGTCCACCGTGTCGAGGCGGTCGCCGGTCCCGCGCAGGGCGACGGCGTTGCCCGCGCCGCTGACGATCGACAGGTTGCGGATCTCGATGTGGTCTCCGGCGACGTGCACCGGGCCGTCGGCTCCCGACTGGTAGCGCGCGGCCCGCGGGAACCACAGCCCCGCCGCGTCGGGCGCCAGGCCGTTCCAGGGCCGGACGTGGACCGCCCCGCCGTCGACCGCGGCGACCCCGTCGGCGGCCAGGGGCGCGCCGGGCTCGTCGAGCCAGGTCAGGCAGACCGGGCCGGCCATGTCGCCGTGCACGCCGTTGTCGTCGAGGAACCGCACGCCGGAGGCGCGCCTCTGGGCAAGGCACGAGGACGGGCCGAGCTTCTTCGTCGCGTCGGGCGGCAGCGGGCACGTCCAGCCGGCGCCCGCGGCGCGGCAGGCCGCCGCGTCGATCCTGGCCAGGCCGGCCATCCAGAACGTCGCCCCCCGTCCGGTCCCTTCGATCACCAGCGGCGCGTCGGCCGGACAGGAGCGCTCGAGCACGATCTTCGGTTCGCCGAACGCTCCGGGCCCGACGACCACCGTGTCCCCGCAGCGGGCCTTCCGCGCGGCGTGGGCGATGCTGGCGAAGGCGCACGGGCGTTCGCCGGCCGGGCGGTCGGCGCGCCCGTCGCACGTATCGGCGCCGTCGAGGCGCACGAAGAGCCGCCCCGCCTCGGCGGGGACGACCGCCGCGGCGAGCAGCAACCCGAGTGCCGCTGCACATGACCTGGTGAATGACGACATCCCGCTGTGCTCCTGCAAGGACAATGCCGCGCTTCCGCGACCGGCCGGGGTTCGCTTCCAGCGCCGGTTGTCCGGGATTCCCGGCCGGCGGCCCGGAAGTCGGCGCCGGAGACGTCGACCGGGAGTGGCTCCGGGATCACGTTTCCGTAATCCCCGGAGCGCCTTTGCCGAGCGCATCACGCCAGCACACCACGGTCCGGTGGACCATCGCCTCGACGCCGTACTCCCGCTCGAGCCGGGGCCATTCGCGCTTCACGCGCTCGCGTGCCGCGGCGCGGTCGTCGAGCCAGGCGAGCGCCGCCTCGACGTAGGCCGTCACGTCGTCGACGGCGACGACCGTTCCCGCGGCGGCGCCTCCGAGGATCGTCCGGACGTCGCCGACGTCACCCGAGACGACCGGGGTTCCGACGCCGGCCGCCTCGAGGACCGCGTTGGGACACCCCTCGGAGTCCGAGGTGACGAGCAGCAGGTCCGCCGCCGCCAGCAGGGCCGGGACGTCGGGACGCGGCCCGAGCAGCAGCACCCGCTCCCGGGGCAGGCGCGCGAAGTGCTTCGGCCGCGCCGCCTCGTCGAGCCCGACGCCGGCGACGATCGCCCGGACGTCGGGCCGCCGTGCGAGCAGCCCCTCGAGCACCGCCGCCAGCCGCGGGATGTTCTTGACCCGGTTGTCCTTGCCGACGAACGCGACCAGCGGCACCGCCTCGTCGAGCCCCAGACCGGCCCGGACGGTCTCCCGCGCCACGGCCTGCCGGAGCGCCGCGAAGTCGATTCCGTTGGGCACGACCCGCACCGCCGCCGGGCGCGCGCCGAGCCGCTCGCACAGGAAGTCGGCGCCCCGGCGGGAGTTGGCGATCACCACCGGAGCGCGGCGGAGCATCCGCCGGTAGACCGCCCAGCGCAGCGCGTGCCGGGGCACGACGGTCCCCCGGGCGGTCGGTACGAGGCGGGGCCCCCCGGCGAGGGTCGCCAGTGCGCAGTAGCCCGAGGCGAGCATGTGCACGGCATGGACGAGGTCGATCGCCTCCCGGGCCAGCAGGCGTCGCAGCCGCAGCAGCCGGCCCGGATCGAAGCTCCGGCGCCGGGGCAGCACCTCGAGCGGGTACCCGAGGGCGCGGATCGTCTCCCCCCAGGGCGCCACGTGATCGGACAGGCAGACGACGAGCCGCGGGGCCCACGCCGTCCCGGCGAGACGCTCGAGCAGCAGCGCCGTCTGCCGCTCGGCCCCTCCGAGGCCGAGCTGGGTGACGACGACCGCGATCCGCGCGGAGCATGCCGGCAGGTCAGGCACGGCGGCTCCGACCGATCAGCCCGAACAGCAGCTCCTGCTGCCGGCCGGCGTAGACGCCGACCCGGGGCAGCCTCAGCCGGTCCGCGCCGGGGACCAGCGGCCCGGGACGGGACGTCACCGCGGTGCGGAACCCGGCGGCCGCGGCCGAGGTGCGCGCCGCGTCCGGCACCGCGCCGCCGCCGCCCGGGTTGGGGTAGGCGAAGTGCTCGACCGGTTCGCCGAGGATCGCCTCGAGATCGCGTCGTGAGCCGGCGACCTCGTCGGCGTGGGCGGCCGGTTCGAGCAGCGCGAGGTGCGGATGGCTGCGGGTATGGGCTCCGACGAGCATCCCCGCCGCGCGCAGCGCCCGGAGCTGGTCCGGCGTCATGAAGCTCCCGGCGAGCCCCTCGCCGCGTGGGACGCCGGCGGCGCCGGCCATCCGGTCGAGCGCCCGTTCCCGGTCGGCGGCGGTCATCGCCGCCAGCCGGCGGGTCAGCGTCCGGCGCACCGGCGTGCGCGCCGCCGGGTCGGCCGGCACGTCGAGCGGTCCCCCCTCGACGTCCAGTTCGAGCGGTCCGGCCGGCAGGCGCGGGACGAGCCGGTACAGCTCGGAGATCCACAGGCCGCGCCCCGAGGCCAGCGGGCCGGTCGTCACGTAGAACGTCGCGCGGGCGCCGGCGGCCCGCAGCAGCGGCAGGGCGACGTCGTGGTTGTCGCGGTAGCCGTCGTCGAACGTCACGAACACCGCCGGCCGGTCGCCGGCCGCTGAGCCGTCGAGCAGCGGTTCCAGCTCGTCGAGCGTCCGGAACTCGAACCGCCGGCCGAGCAGGGCGAGCTGGGCCGCAAACCGCTCCGGGGGGACCGACAGGCCGGGGTCGAGGTACTCGCGGACCCGCGCCGGGTCGCCGACCGAGTGGTAACGGAGGACCAGCGCGGGGGCCTCGAGGCACCGCCGGTACAGCCGCCTGCGTCGCCACGAGGCCCAGATCGATCGCAGCATCAACTCCTCGTCGCCGGGAAGAAGGAGTATAGGTTCTCCGGCGGGGCGCGGTATTCTCGCCAGCCGTCGGCCCCTTCCGCATCCGGCGGACGAGAGGAGACGCCCCGCGTGGCCGAGCCCGAGATGCCCGATTCCCTGCCGGCCGGTCCGTCGGCCGAGGAATCCCGCCGGCGCGCCGACACGCGCCACCTGGTCCGCGCCAGCATGATCGTCAGCGGGCTGGGCACCGCCGCCAAGGTGCTCGGCCTGCTGCGGGAGATGGCCTCGGCGGCGATCTTCGGCGCCACGCGGCTGATGGACAGCTTCCGGGTGGCCAACGACATCACGCAGATG
This sequence comes from Acidobacteriota bacterium, assembly GCA_024276295.1. Classification (GTDB taxonomy): domain Bacteria; phylum Acidobacteriota; class Polarisedimenticolia; order J045; family J045; genus J065. The sequence continues at coordinate 2,312 of JAJRXN010000051.1, read as the reverse complement.
TTCGCCACCTGGGTCGAGGCGCCGCTGCGCGCGGCGATCATCCCGTACTTCACGCAGGTCCGGGCCGAAGTCGGCGAGGCCGAGGCGTGGCGCCGCGTGAGCAACGTGCTCAACACGCTGGCGGTGTTCCTGCTGATGGTGGTCCTGCTGCTGTTCTTCGGGGCCGACGCGCTGGTGCGGCTGTTCGCCAGCGGGTTCCACGACGAACCGGAAGCCTGGGCGACCAGCGCGGCGCTGGTGCGGATCCTGGCGTTCTCGCTGTTCTTCTCGGTGCTGGCGGTCGTGCTCGGCAGCCTGCAGAACCTCTATCGGCGGCAGGTCTTCCCCGCGCTCGGCCGGGTGCTCAACGCCGGAGCGGTGGTGCTCGCCGTCGCCCTGCTCGGTCGCACGATCGGCATCGAGGGCTACGCGCTGGGGATCCTCGCCGGCGCCATGGCGACGTTCGTGCTCCAGCTCGGGATCCTGTGGCGCTTCCGGCGCTCGTACCGCTTCGTGCTGCGGCCGTTCGCGCCCGAGGTGCGGCGGATCGTCACGATCGCGCTGCCGCTGTTCATCGGCCTGACCGGAACGCGGCTCGACGTGCTGATCGACCGCAACTTCGCGTCGTACCTGCCGGGCGGGCACCTCGCCGTGCTGGGCTATGCGCTGATCGCCTCGGCGGTGGTGACCGATCTGGTGATCATGATCGCCCAGCAGGTTCTGCTGCCGCACTTCGCCGACCTGGCGGTCGAGGGGCGCTACGACGAGCTGCGCCGTCGGCTGGGCCAGGCGACGGTCGGGTACATCTTCTTCATGCTGCCGGTCACCGCGTTCCTGTGCGGCGCGGCGCGGCCGGTGGTCGACTTTCTGTACACGCGCGGGAACTTCTCCACCGACGCCGCGACGCTGACGGCGACGGTGCTGCCGGTGTTCGCCCTGGCGGCGCCGATCTACGGCATCAACCAGATGCTCTCGCAGGTGTTCATCGCCGACGGCGACACGCGGACGCCGGTCGTGATCGGCTTCTACCGCATCGGCGTCAAGACGGTGCTCTCGCTGGCGCTGTTCTTCCCGCTGGGGATCCTCGGGCTGGCGATCGCCTCGACCGTCTCGGCGTTCTTCCGGGGCGGGATGCTCTGGCACCGGCTGCGCGACGCGGTCAAGCCCCGCCGTGCCGACATCGGCCGGGACGTGGCCTGGCTGATGGCCGCCAGTCTCGTCGCCGTCCTCGTCACCGCGGCGACGACGTTCGTCTCCGCCGGGTGGGTCTCGGGCTGGGTCGAGCAGCTCGCGCTGCTCCTCGCCAGCGCCGCGCTGGCCGGGCTGTCCTTCCTGGCCGTGGCGGCGATCGGCCGGGTCGACACGATCCGGCTCGTCCTCGACCGGCTGCCCGGCCGCCGCGGACGACGCCGCTAGGAGGCTTGCGGCTGCGCGCGGCCGCGTCGTACCTTGGCCCTGCACCCCGGACGCGCCGGGGGGCCGCCAGACCGCCAGCGGAGATCGTCGATGTCCTCGTACCAGCCGGTCCGGTTCACCGAGCGTCCGGCGGGACCGACGGTCCGGGACGAACCGGCAAGGCGCGAACGCGAGGTCCTGCTCGGCGTCGGCGAGATCTCCCTGCTGCTGCTCGTCGTCGGGGCGGTGGCCATCGGTTTCGCCCTGCCCTTCACCAGCGTCAAGTACGGACTGATCGCGTTCTTCGGCGTGCTGTTCCTCGTCAAGACGATGCAGCGCCCGGCGATGGGGCTGGCCCTGTTGGCGTTCGGCGTCCCGGCGATCGACCTGATCCCCAAGGGGCTGATCCCGATCCGCGCGGTCAACGCCGAGACGCTGATGATCGTCGCGCTGCTGTTCGTGATCTGGCGGGCCAATGCCCTCGGAGGACGGGAGCCGCTCCGCAGCAAGATGGGGTTCATCCTGGCGATCTACGCCGTGCTGATCATCGTCTCCTGCTTCAATAGCTGGTTCACATGGCAGCGCTCGCTGTTCGATCTGCTGGCGGCGGCGAAGAACCACCTGTCGTACATGCTGTTCCTGCCGGCGGCGTTCCGCGTCGCCCGCGAGCGGAGGGACAAGCTGCTGCTGGTGGCGGCCTGCACGCTGTCGCTGTTCCTCAACTGTGTCCAGGCGATCGGCGAGTCGTGGCTCGCGTTCGTGACCGGCACGCTCGAGCGGCACCGCGCCTCGGCGCTGCTCGCACTGCAGCCGAACCTGTTCGGCGCGGCGCTGGCGCTCTACCTGCCGATCACCCTGCTGTTCGCCAGCAAGCCGCTCGGCTCGCGCTGGATCAGGCTGGTGATGATCGGGGTCAACCTGGCGATCGGCTTCGCGCT
>JAJRXN010000498.1 GCA_024276295.1 Acidobacteriota bacterium | reverse complement strand
GCGCCTACACGACGCGTCCGAAATACGAGGGGACGAGCGCCGTCGACGGTGACGGGCTGGGCCCGGGCCACGTCTGGGAGGATGCGTTTACCAGTGGAAGCAGCGGCGGCAACGGCTCGTACGTCGAGCTGACGCCGGCGGGGACCGGTCATGCCGTGATGCCGCAGGGCGCCGTGGCCAACTACCGGGCGGCCGGTGCGGACCACCCCCACTCGTGGGCGGAGATCCTGTTCAAGGTCCTTCCGAGCACCTTCTCGGGCTACAACATGGACCTGCGCGGCCGGATGCACACCCTGGCGACGGGGACGCGCATGTACGTGGTCAAGCTGCATCGCCTGCACTGGAATCCCGATCCGGACGGCAACCCGAAACTGACGATCCTGCGCTCCGACCTGACGACCGGAGGTGCGGGGACGACCGAGCTGGCGAGCATCACATTCGAGGCGGACACCGACTGCGACGCGAGCGACCAGAACCGGAACTGCTCGTGCTGGCCGCCGATGGAGGGAGCCGATGCCGAGCCGGTGTGGTTCAGGATCGAGATCCGTGACGATGACCAAGCCAACGACGCCCCGAAGGTGACAGCGACGGTAGCTTGGGGTGATGCATCGACAACCTGCGTGGGGATGATTGGCGCCTGTCCCTACCGATGCGTACTTTCCCACGCTGATGACGCACCGCTTGGCCAAGCGATGAGCGGCATCACGGGCTATTGGGGCCTCGACGCCCACGAGGGGACGTACGCCATCGAGCTGTTCCGAGCCGGCAACGAGTAACGCAGGGCCGGAAGGAAGGGACCGTCACTATGCGAGGCTTCACTTCGACGACGGCTGCGATGGTGCTGGTTGCCTTCGTCGGGCAGGCGGCGGCACTTGCCGCGCTGCCCCTTGCCATCGATCTTGCGACCGACGCGGACTCGCTGCGCATCACGGCGCCGGAGGTGGGCGACGAATTCGGCTCCGGCATGGCGACCTGCGACGTCAACGGCGACGGAATCCTCGATCTCGCCATCGGCGCGAGCGAAGGGGACGGACCGGGCAACCTGTACACGTTCATCGGAGAAGTCCACGTGATCTACGGCCGGCGTGGCGCGTGGAGTATCGACAGTCCGGTCGAGGCGCTGCGCTCAGTGTGGATCGTCGGCGAGGAGACCTTCGACAGCCTCGGGGCGAAGGTCGCTTGCGGAGACGTCGACGGCGACGGCTACGACGATCTCCAGATTCTGGCCTCGAACGGCCGCGGTCCGAACAACACGCGCGAATCCGCCGGGCAGGTGCATATTGTCTTTGGCGCGCCCGATCTCCCGCCCGAAATCGACCTGTGGGCCTGGCCCGACGTGCCGATCTGGGGCGCGGAGTTTCGTGACCGGATCACCACGCGTCGGTCCGCCGACATCGACGGCGATGGACTGCACGACGTACTCATCGGCGCCTCCCGTGCATGGGGTTCAGATGGTGAAGCGGTTGGAAGATTGCACATTGTCTGGGGCCGGATGGATTGGCCAACATCGGTCGACCTTGCGGTCGATAGTGACGTCATCATCCGTGGAGAATCTGCGTGGGACTTCTTCAGTGGAGGCATGGGAACCGGGGATCTCGATCTCGACGGGATCGACGAGCTGATCGCCTCGTCGCCTTTCGCTGACGGTCTGTCGGACCAGCGCCCGGATAGCGGCGACGTCCACCTGTTCTGGGGACGTACCCTCTGGCCTGCCGTGATCGACTTGGCGGACGAGAGCTCCGACATGCTGTTCTACGGCGCCGACCCGGACGACCGCGCCGGGGACGGTTCCGGGATCTCCCTCGCGGATCTCGACGCGGACGGCTGGCCGGAGATCTGGGTCGCGCACCGAAGGGCGGACGGCTCCGGCAACACCTTTCCGGACACCGGAGAGGCGCGGGCCTTCGAGCCGGCGGGCGTGTATCCGTCCGAAGTCGACCTTGCGACCGACTCCGATCACGTCGTCTACGGCGCCGACGCAGGGGACGGCTTCTGTGTGTACCTCACCGCGGGAGATGTCGATGCCGACCGGACGGAGGACCTGCTGTGCTCCGCGTATCTTGCCGATGGACCGGGCGGAGCGCGGACCGAAGCCGGCGAGGTCTGGGTGATTCATGGTCGTGCCGACCTTCCCGCCGTGCTCGATCTGTCCGCCGGGGACGGGGACGTCGTTGTCTACGCACCTGATCCCTACGACAACGCCACCGCCGGCCCCGTGTCCGACATCAACGGCGACGGGATCGGCGAGATCGTCGTGCGCACGGCAGTGAACAGCAGCGTCAAGCCGGGCGAGGTCTTCCTGGTCAGTCCGCTCGACGTCGACGGAGACGGGATCACGCAGCTTCCCGACAACTGCCCGCTCGTCGCCAACCCGGACCAGGCCGACACCGACGGCGACGGGCGGGGCGACGCCTGCGCCGCCGACTGGGACGGCGACGGGCTGGTCGACGCCGACGACTGCGCGATCGCCGACCCCTCCGGCGGAGCCCCTGCACCGGTGACCGGGCTTGCGTTCTCCCCCGGCTCGACCAGCGAGATGACCTGGCAGGCTGCGGCGTTCGCCGACCGCTACGACGTGCTGCGCGGCGATCCGGCGGCGCTCGCCTCGTCCGACTACGGCTCGTGCCGCACCACCGACGATCCCGACCCGACCGACACGACGTTCGTCGATACCGCGCGGCCCGATCCGGGAGCCGGGTTCACGTACCTCGTGCGGGCGTACAACGACGCCTGCACCCTCGCCGGAAGCTGGGGCACGACCAGCGCCGGAGACGAGCGCACCAACACCAACGCCGCGACGTGCCCGTAGGGTCGCTGCGAGCGGCGAAGCCGCGAGCCGCGACCGGCCATCAACCGCAACCCTTCTGCAGAGAGCAGCGTAGCTGCGAGCTGCGACCGGCCGTG
>JAJRXN010000497.1 GCA_024276295.1 Acidobacteriota bacterium | reverse complement strand
TGATGCGCACTCGGGGGGTACGCCTTCTTGAGGAGAGACTACGCCTTACTTTCACCGAAAACAACTAATAATTAAGCGTCTCCGGGTTGGCGTCCGCCTCCGTGCAGCGGAGCCTGCTGGTATCCCGGACTGCGGGAGCGGATCCCCGTTCACGCCGAAAGACGCCTTCCGGGCGGGAAGGTTGACAACGCCTCGTCCAGGGGGGGCCGTCCGCCGGTCCTCTACGTGTAGCGGAGCTTGTTGGTCGCCCTGATCCATGAGAACGCCCCCACGGACCCCGGGAAGCCATGGATGGCAACGCGTTGTTCCCAAAGGGGTTCGCTTGGCACCACGCCGATCCCGAGCTGCCGGAAAGGCCGCTCCTCCCGGCCTGCGCGACCGGACCAACAAGCTCCGCTACACGCAGGCCGGTCCTCTACGTGTAGCGGAGCTTGTTGGTCGCCCTGATCCATGAGAATGCCCCCACGGACCCCGGGAAGCCATGGATGGCAACGCGTTGTTCCCAAAGGGGTTCGCTTGGCACCACGCCGATCCCGAGCTGCTGGAAAGGCCGCTCCTCCCGGCCTGCGCGACCGGACCAACAAGCTCCGCTACACGCAGGCCGGTCCTGATATGCTGCCCGGCCGATGTCCGGAACGTTCCGCCCCGGCCCGGGAGGTCCCGCGTGAGCCCCGAAGCGACATCCTCGCCCCGACTGCGGCTCGCCTTCGCCACGGCGGCAGTGGCCGGACTGGCGCTGCTCGGGTTGCTCGAGGCGCGGGTCGCCCGCCACGGCGATCCGGCGCCGCCCGCCGCGGTGCGCACCGCGCCTGCCGAGGCTGCGCCTTCCCGACCGACGCCGCCGGCTCCCGCCGAGACCGGCGAGCGGACGGTTCGGCTCCGCGTCCGCCGCGGCGACACGCTGGCGCGGCTGCTGGCCGGGGCCGGCGTGCCGGCCGCCGAGGGGGTCCGGCTCCGCGACGCCTTGGCGCCGGTCTGGTCGCCACGCTCGCTGCGGCCGGGCGACGATGTCGCGCTCGCGTTCGCCCGCCCGCGGGACGCGGCGGACGAGCAGCTCGTCGGGCTGGTCGTCCGTCCGGACCCACGCCACGAGATCGTCGCGCGGCGTGGCGTCGGCGAGACCTGGCAGGTCGAACGCCGCGAGCGCCGGCTCGAGCGCCGCCCGCACCGCGCCACCGGCACGATCGAGACCTCGCTCTACGTCGCCGGCCGCGCCGCGGGGGTTCCGGCGGCGGTGCTGATCGCAGTGATCCGCGAGTTCTCCTACCAGGTGGACTTCCAGCGCGACCTGCAGGCCGGCGACCGGTTCGAGGTCGTCTGGGACGCTCTGGTCGACGACAACGGGCGCCCGGTCGGCGTCGAGCCGTTCCGGTACGCGATGCTGACCGTCGCGGGACGCGAGCGGGGGATCTACCGCTTCGACGACGGGGGACGCCTGGCCGGCTACTACGAGGCCGACGGACGCTCGGCACGCAAGACGCTGATGCGGACCCCGATCGACGGCGCGCGCCTGACCAGCGGCTTCGGGCGGAGACGCCATCCGATCCTCGGCTACACGCGCCGTCATGCCGGTCTCGACTTCGGCGCGCCGACGGGGACTCCGGTCTACGCCGCCGGGGACGGCACGGTGGTCGAGGCCGGATGGAAGGGTTCCTACGGGCGCCATGTCCGCATCCGCCATGGCGGCGGCTTCGAGACGGTCTACGCGCACCTCTCGCGGATCGGCCGTGGCATCCGGCCGGGCCGGCGCGTGCGGCAGGGCGAGACCATCGGGGCCGTCGGTGCCACCGGGCGCGTGACGGCCGCCCACCTGCACTACGAGGTACATCGCGCCGGAAGGCCCGTCGATCCCCGGACGGTCGCGCTTCCGGCGGCCGGCGCCCTCGAAGGCGA
>JAJRXN010000050.1 GCA_024276295.1 Acidobacteriota bacterium | reverse complement strand
GATGCGACCTCGATCGCGCTCGGCAACGTGCACCGGGCGCTCGGCGAGACCGCCCGCGCCACGGCCTGGTACGAGCGCGTCGGCACCGAACGGCCCGGCATGCGGGCCCGCGCGCTGCTCGGGCGCGGGCGGGTCGCGCTGCTCGAGGGGCGGGCGGCCGACGCCATCGCGCCACTCGAGCAGTCGGCTCGTCTCGCCGCCGGCGATGACGAGGTCGTGCGCGGACTCGCGCGCGCGTTTCTCGCCGAGGCGCGCTTCCGCGACGGCGGGGACCCCGCGATGCTCGAGAGGCTCGCCTTGCTGGCGGACGAGGCCGAGAGCGCCGGTACCGGCGAGCCGGCGTGGGTCGCCCGCTGGCTGCTCGGCCGGCTGCATCTGGAGCGCCGCGCGGCCGGGCAGGCGACGCGCCACCTGCGTCGAGCGGTCCTGCAGCTCGAGTCCCAGCGGGGCCAGCTCGACCTGCGCCGGACGGGCCTGCGGTTCCTGCGCGAACGCTTCGAGCCGTTCGTCGACCTGGCGGCCGCCGAGCTGCTGCTCGCCGGCGACGGGGTCGGCGACGCGGTCGCGGGGCGCCTTGCGGCGCTGATGGCCAGGGCTCGCGGGGCGCCGCCGGTCGCGGCGCCGGCCGATGCCGCGACGGCGGCGGCCCTGCGGGCATCGCTGCGGGACGGCGAACTGCTGGCGGCTTTCCTGATCGGCGACGATCGCTCGGTCGTCCTGGTCGCGGACACCCGCGGCTGGCGCGCCTTCGTCCGGCCGGGACGCCGCGACTTCGTCGACGCGCTGCTTGCCTACCGCGCCGCGCTGGCCTCCGGAGGCGCGCCGCCGGCCGCCGTCCTGCAGGCCGGCCGGACCGTCCGGCAGGCCCTGTTCGCGCCGTTCGAGCGCGAGCTGGCGGCGGCCCGACGGCTCTATTTCGTGCCGGACCGGGAACTCGCCCTGCTGCCGGTCGCTGCGTTGCCTGCAGGCGGGCCGGACGATCGGTCGACGCTCGCACCCCGGCTCGGCGAAACGCTGGAGATCGCGCGGCTGGCGCGCCTGGGCCCCCCACCGCGCGACCTGCCTCATCCCGGGCCGGTGCTGCTCGGCGGCATGCCCGAGACGCCCGACGACGGCCGGTTTCCGCCGCTGGCCTGGGCGGCGTGGGAACTCGACCACCTCGGCCGGATCTGGCCTTCCGAGCGGACGACTCTGCTGACCGGCGCGGCGTTCTCCGTCGAACCGCTCGAGCGGGCGCTGGAGTCCGGCCCCACCGTGGTCCATCTCGCGTCCCATGCCGTCGCCTCGACCAGCGACCCGCGACGAAGCGGCATCGTCCTGTCCTCCGGGCGGCTCGGGATCGACCGGATCGAGCGGCTCGCGCTGCCGCGCCCGGTCGTCGTGCTTTCCGCCTGCCGGACCGGGGAGGGCGAGCTGGTGCCGGGAGCCGGCGTGCTCGGCCTCGGCCGTGCGCTGGCGCAGGCCGGAGCGGGCGCGGTCGTGATGAGCCTGTGGACCGCCGACGATGCCGCCACCGCACGACTGATGATCACGTTCCACGAGCAGCTCCGGCGCCGCAAGGACCCGGTCGCCGCCCTGGCCGTCGCACGCCGCGAACTCGAGCAGCGGCCCACAGGACGTGGCGGCTGGTCCCCCTTCGTCGTCGTGCTCGTCCCGGAGACCCCGACCCGGAGCGTCCGGCAGGCCGTTCAGCCGTCGGCCGAGACCAGCCCGCAGCGGATCGCGAAGCGCACCAGCCCCGGAACGTCGTGAATCCCGACCCGTTCCATCAGCAGCGCCCGGTGCGTTTCGACCGTCTTGACGCTGATCTCTAGCCGCGCGGCGATCTCCTTCGTGTTCGCCCCTTCGGCGATGAGCTGGAGGATCTCGCGCTGGCGCGGCGTCAGCACGGCGAGCGGATCGTCGAGCGGGCGTCCACCCTCGATCAACGAACGGACGACCGTCGTCGAGATCGACGGACTGAGGTAGATCTCGTCACGCAGCACCGCCTCGATCGCGAGGCGCAGTTCCGCCGCGGCGGAGTCCTTGAGCAGGTACCCGGCCACGCCGGTACGCAGCGCCTGGGCGACGTACCCCTCGCTGGCATGCATCGAGAGGATCACGACCCGCGTTCCCGGCGAGACCGCGCGTGCACGGCGCGCCACCTCGAGCCCGTTGAGACCGGGCAGCGTGATGTCGACGAGCGCGACGTGAGGCCGCGTCCGCTCGATCAGCGCCAGCGCCTCGCGCCCGTCGCCGGTCTCGCCGACGACCTCGACGCCGTCGATCGCCTCTACGAGCCCCCTGATCCCAGCCCGGACGAGCCGGTGATCATCCGCCAGCACGACGCGCATCCTGCTCCTCCTCCAGTCGCAGCGGGATCCTCGCCGCGATGCGCGTGCCACGACCCGGCGCGGACGTGATCTCGACCTCTCCGCCCTCGACGTCGACCCGTTCGCGGATCCCGAGCAGACCGAGGTGCTCTCCCTGCAGCGCGCGGGCCAGCGTCCGCTGCACGTCGAATCCCCGGCCGTCATCGTCGACCGTCACGCGGAGGTCGTGCGGCCCGAACACCAGCGTCACGGTGATCCGCGACGGCTCGGCATGGCGCAGGGCGTTGGTGACCGCCTCCTGCACGATGCGGAACACGAGGATCTCGACCTCCGCCGGAAGCTCGGCCTGCGGCCCTTCGCTGGTGATCTCGATCCGCACGCGCGCCCGGCGCCCCTGGCTCTCGAGGTACCCCTCGAGGGCCGGGACCAGGCCCAGCTCGTCGAGCAGCGGCGGGCGCAGGTCGAGCGACAGCGTCCGGACGTGTCCGATCAGCCGATCGAGCAGCGCGATCGCGTCGCCGGTCCTGCGCAGCATCCGGGGATCGGCGTCCGGCCCCGAGAGGAGCTGGAGGTTGATCTTCGCCGCGGTCAGCGCCTGTCCCATCTCGTCGTGCAGCTCGCGGGCGATCCGCCGGCGCTCGTCCTCCTTGGCGTGCTCGAGCCGTCGCGTCAGCCGCCGCAGGCGATCGTAGGCCCGCTGCAGTTCGTGGCGGCTCGCACGGACCTCGTCGAGGGCGGCCTCCCGGGCCCGCTGCGCGGCCTCGAGTTCACGGTTGCGCCGCTTGAGCGCCCCGGTGCGCATGCGGTGAATCCCGACCACGGCACCGATCAGCGCCAGCGCCAGCACGCCGCGGAACCACCAGGTCATCCAGAACGGGGGCCTGACGACCAGTTCGAGCGGCTGCGCGGTCTCGCTCCAGACGCCCCGCGCGCTGCGCCCGCGCACGGTGAGCGTGTAGTGCCCGGGATCGAGATCGGCGAAGGTGACCTCGCGGCGTGCCCCGAGATCGACCCAGTCACCCCGCGTGCCGGCAAGCCGGTACGCGTAGCGGTGGCGGCGGGGATCGGCGAAATCGAGCACCGAAAAACCGATCGATACCACCGTTCCCCAAGGGACCTCGAGCCGCTCGAGTTCCCAGGGCGCGCGATCCAGCGGAAGGAACCTCCCCGGCGCCGAGATCCCCGTCACGATCGTCGGCGAGGCCCGGGACGGCGCGAACGGCGTCCCGCGGCGGACGACGAGCAGGCCCCGGGGCGTCCCGAAGTGGATCGCCGCGTCGTCGACCGCGACCGCGGCGTTGACGCGCTCGCCCGGAAGCCCGTCGGCCGCGTGGACGTTGCTGAAGATCTCCCGTTCCGGATCGAAGCGCGACAGCCCGTGGTATGTCCCGACCCACAGCGTGCCGTCCGCGTCCTCCGCCAGGGCGACGACCTGGTCGTCGACCAGGCCGTCTTCCGTCGCGTAGCGCCGGAACCGGACCGCGCCGTCGGACCGCTCCTCGATGCGCGCCAGCCCGCCGCCGTCGGTGCCGACCCACAGACGACCGGCGCGGTCCTCGAGCATGCACTTGACCCAGTGATGCGGCAGCGAGGAGGGGTCGTGCGCATCCGGCACGAAACGACGGAATCGCCCCGTCGCGCCGTCGTGCAGATTCAGCCCGCCGGACCGCGTGCCGACCCACAGCCGGCCGCGACGGTCCTCGAACAGAACGGTCACGTAGTCGTCGCTCAGGCTGTACGGATCGTCGGGATCGTGCCGCCACCGGTCCCAGCTCTCGCCGTCGTCCCGCAGCCGGTGAAGCCCGGTGCCCCCGACCCCGACCCACAGGCGGCCGGCCCGATCCTCGTGCAGCGCGGTGACGTACCCGTAGCCCAGCCCGTCGGGCCGCTCCGGACGGCTCTCGAACACGCGGAGGGTCCCGCGCGCCGGATCGGCGTGCACGAGCCCGCCCATCGTGCCGACCCAGAGCCGGCCGCGACGGTCCTCGAGCAGCGCGAGCACGGTCCGCATGCCGGCCGGCATCTCGAGCGGATGGAAGAACTGCTCGCCGGGCGATCGCAGGAAGACCCCTTCTCCCCAGGTGCCGATCCACAGCCCACCCCCGTTCGCGCCTCTCACCGCGGTCACGTCCAGCGGCGCTCCCGCCGGTTCCCGGGCGCGGATCGCCTCGACACGGAAACGACGGAGCCGCGGCACGAAGCGCTGGAGTCCGTGGTCCCACGAGCCGATCCACAGCGTGCCCTCGCGGTCGGCGACGAGCCCGGTGATCCTCCGTGCCCGTCCGGCGTCCACGGCGTGGATCGCTTCCTCCGGATCGTCCGAGGCGAGATCGTACGAACCGAGCCCGTCCCCCCAGGTGCCGATCCACAGCCGCCGTCCGTCCTGGATCGCAAGGGACGTCACGATCATCGTCCTGTCGCGGAACTCCCCCGGCGCGACCGGCAGCCACCGCGACGACGACCGGTCCTTCGAGATCTCGAGCACGCCGGACTCGGTTGCCGCGTAGAGCCGGCCGCCGGCATCGTCGCGCACGAGATGGAACACCTGCCGGCTGCCGGGCTCGTGCACGCCGGGACTCCCTTCCCAGCGCCGGATCCCCTGCGTATGCGGATCGACGATCGCCAGCCCGCCGCCGACCGTGCCGACCCAGATCGTCCCGTCGCGGTCCTCGAGCAGCGCATACGTGTAGTCGTGCGGCAACCCGCTGTCCGGTCCGGCCAGGATCCGCTCGCAGCGCGCAAGGTCGTTCGTGCAGCGGTTCAGTCCGATCTGCGTCGCGACCCAGATGTGGCCGGACCGATCCTCGAGCACGGCATTGATGCTCTGGTGACTCAGGCTGGTCGGATCGCCCGGTCGCGGGGCGTGGTGCGCGAAAGACCAGCGGCCGGGGTCGAGCCGGTCGAGTCCGGCCGTGTTCGTGCCGATCCAGAGCCTTCCCGCCCGGTCCTCGTAGATCGTGCGGATCGTGTTGCCCGCCAGCGACGTCGGGCTGCCGACCTCGTGCCGGAAGACCCGCAGTTCCTGTCCGTCGTAGAGCATCAACCCGCCGCGCGTGCCGATCCACAACAGCCCGTGCCGGTCCTGGTGAAGCGACGTCACCGCGTCTTCGATCCCGGGGCCGACGCGTGGCCGACCGCTGTCGACGACGAGTTGCGGGCCGCCGGCCGCCGGCTCGGACGGAGAACCGTCGGCCCCCGTCCAGAGCGGAAAGAGGACGAGCCCCCAGCACGCCACGACGCAGGCCAGCCTGCCGCCGCCATGCGCCGGACGGCGGCCGGCCAGGGCCCGTCGATGCGCGCCAGGAATCCTCGGCATGCGCTTCCCCTGGTCCTGATCATTCGAGGATCCGCCCCGCGGCGCAACGGGACTTCGCTCCGGTCGGATCACGCCGCGGGGGAAGAATCGTTCCAGTGCCGCAGAACGAGCAGCAGACGCCGGGATCCGACGAGCAGCGCGACGCCGATCGCCACGTAGAGCGGCCCGAGGACCATGCGCGGAATCGAGCTGTGACGCAGCGCGATGCCGGTGGCCATCATCAGCACCACCAGCAGCCATGTCGGCCAGGACAGCGCGCCCCCCAGGCAGGACCCGTCTTCGCGCTCCGCGATGCGCCGCGCGATGCGTTCGGCGGCACGGCGCAGGACGAACCATCCCTTCGCCGCCCCGGCCGCCACGCCCAGAAGCGTCAGCTCGGCGGCGGGAAGCCCGCCGGCCCGCGCGCACCAGAACAGCCCGAGCCCGCCGAGGGCCGTGCCGACCACGCCCCAGAGCAGAGCGACCGCCCGGAGCTGCGTTCGCCGCGAAGCGGCAGGACGCAGCCGGTGGAGCAGATCGTGCTGGCGGGTCGTCGTCATCGTC
>JAJRXN010000496.1 GCA_024276295.1 Acidobacteriota bacterium | reverse complement strand
CTTTCCCTGGTGTGATGACATGAAGAAGATGTCGTCCGACGAGATGAAGGAGAAGTACGCCCGGGGCCCGGTCGGACTGATGACCGTGCTGCCTGCCGGTCCGCCGGCGATCGGCCGCAATCTCGCGCTGTGGTTCCTGTTCTCGCTGGTGCTGGCGTTCATCGCCGGCTACGTCGCATCGGTCGCGGTGCCGCGGGGCGCGGACTACCTCGTCGTCCACCGCGTCGCCGGAAGCGTGGCGATCGCCGGCTTCGGCGCTTCGCACGTGGTCGACTCGATCTGGAACGGGAAGAGCTGGTCGACGACGCTGAAGTTCGTCGTCGAGGGGATCGTCTACGGCCTGCTGACCGGCGGGACGTTCGGCTGGCTGTGGCCGTCGTGAGCCGGGCGAGTCGACGCGCCGGTGCTGATCGCCGAACCGCTCAGGAGGCCCGCTGCCAGATGACCGCACCGCACGTCTATCCGACCGCGATCCCCGACGTGCTCGTGGTCGAGCCGCACGTCCACCGCGACGAGCGGGGCCTGTTCTGCGAGACGTGGAACCGTCGCGACTTCGCCGCGCTCGGCCTGCCGGTGGAGATCGTGCAGGACAACCACGCCCGTTCCCGTCGCGGCGTGCTGCGCGGCCTGCATTTCCAGGACCGGCGCGCTCCGCAGGGCAAGCTCGTGCGGTGCACGCGTGGGCTGGTGTTCGACGTCGCGGTCGATCTGCGGGTCGGCTCGCCGACCTTCGGGCTCTGGGTCGCCGAGGAGCTGAGCGAGGGGAACATGCGCCAGCTCTGGATCCCGGAGGGGTTCGCCCACGGCTACGCCGTGCTCAGCGAGATCGCCGAGGTGCAGTACAAGTGCACCGGCTACTACGCGCCGGAGGCCGAGCGCGCGCTGCGCTGGGACGATCCGCAGGTCGGCATCGACTGGCCGATCGACGAGCCGCTGCTTTCCGACAAGGACGCCCGGGCCCCCGGACTGGCCGAGTACCTCGCCGACCCCGCGTTCCGCTTCGAGGGCTGATCGCCGGGCTACACGGGGTTGGCGATCTCGATGAACCGGCAGTCGAGATCGAACTCCCGTTCGAGGTGCGCTCCGAGCGCCCGCACGCCGAGGCGTTCGGTGGCGTGGTGTCCGGCCGCGACGAAGTGGATTCCTTCCTCCCGCGCGAGGTGGATCGCCGGCTCGGCCGCCTCGCCGGTCAGGAACAGGTCGTCGCCGGACGTCGCGGCCTCGCTGACCAGCTTAGGCGCATCGCCGCTGACGATGCCGAGCGTGACGATCGCCTCGGGCCCCCCCGGGACGACCAGCGGTTCGCGCGCCGTCACGCGGGCGATGCGCCCGACGATCTCGTCGAGACTCACCGGCTCCGGCAGCCGGGCGCGAACGCCGATCGTCGCTCCGCCGATCGCGAACGCCGGCTCGATCTCGCAGGCTCCGAGCCGCTCGGCGAGCTGGGCGTTGTTGCCGAGGGTCGGATGGCGGTCGAGCGGCAGGTGATAGGCGAACAGGCTCATGTTCGCGGCCGCCAGCACGCCGATCCGCCGGCGGAGCGAGCGGACGATGCGCGTTCCCGCCGCGTCGCCCCAGAACAGGCCGTGGTGGACGATCGCGGCGTCGGCGCCGGACTCGGCGGCGCGCTCGAGAAAGGCGAGCGAGGCGGTCACGCCGAGGGCGATCCGGCTCACCTCGGGGCGGCCTTCGAACTGCAGGCCGTTCGGTGCGCAGTCCGCGACCTCGCCGGGGGAAAGCAGCGCATCGAGCAGGGCATCGAGTTCGTCGCGCGTCACGTCCGGTCCTCCGCACCGCGATGCTACCTTGGATCCACTCCCCCGCGAGTCGTCCGGGCGGGGCGTCGCGGGCTGCCGGACGCCAGGACGTGGCGTAGACTCGGCCTCCCCCCCCGGCGGGAGGTGTGCCCGTCGGTCCCGTTTTCCGGAGAGACCCCCATGGCAACGACCAACCTCGATCCACGCCGGCTGATCGAACTCGAAGACCGCTTCGGCGCCCGCAACTACCATCCGCTCGACGTCGTGCTGACCCGCGGCGAAGGCTGCTGGGTCTGGGACGTCGACGGCAACCGCTACCTCGACTGCCTGGCCGCCTACAGCGCCGTCAACCAGGGGCACAACCACCCGCGGATCGTCCGCGCCCTGGTCGAGCAGGCCCGGCGGCTGGCGCTCACGTCGCGCGCCTTCCGCAACGACCAGCTCGGCCCGTTCTGCCAGGAGGTCGCCGACCTGACCGGATTCGACCGCGTGCTGCCGATGAACACCGGCGCCGAGGCGGTCGAGACGGCGATCAAGGCGGCGCGCAAGTGGGGCTACGAGGTCAAGGGCGTCGCGCCCGATCAGGCCGAGATCATCGCCTTTTCGAACAACTTCCACGGCCGGACCGTGACGGTGATCTCGTTCTCGACCGAGGACGAGTACAAGGCGGGCTTCGGGCCGCTGACCCCGGGGTTCAAGGTCGTCCCCTACGGTGACGCCGCCGCCGTCGAGAGTGCGATCACGCCGAACACCGTCGCGGTGGTGATGGAGCCGGTCCAGGGCGAGGGCGGAATCATCATCCCGCCGGCCGGCACGCTGAGGCGGATCCGCGAACTGTGCGACGAGCATCATGTCCTGCTGATCCTCGACGAGATCCAGTCCGGGCTCGGGCGTACCGGGAAGATGTTCGCCTTCGAGCACGAAGGGGTGCGTCCCGACGGGATGACCCTCGGCAAGGCGCTGTCGGGCGGGCTGTACCCGGTGTCGGTCTTCGTGGCGACCGACGAGCTGATGGGCGTGTTCCGGCCCGGCCAGCACGGTTCGACCTACGGCGGGAATCCGCTCGGTGCCGCCGTCGCCCGCGAGGCGATCCGCGTGCTGGTCGAAGAGAAGCTCGTCGAGAACTCGGCAGCGATGGGCGAGCGGCTCGGGGCCGGGCTGCGGGCGCTCTCCTCGCCGGCGATCCGGGAGATCCGGCAGATCGGGCTGTGGGTCGGCCTGCAGCTCGTGCCGGAGGCGGGCGGTGCGCGCCGCTACTGCGAGGAGCTGCAGAAGGAGGGGCTCCTGTGCAAGGAGACCCACGTCGACACGATCCGCGTCGCCCCGCCGCTGGTCGTCGGGCCCGACGAGATCGACTGGGCCCTCGAGCGGATCACGCGGGTGTTCGAGCGCCTGGGATGACCGGAAGCAACCGGGACGACCCGCGGCGTGCGGGTCGTCCCGGCCAGGCGATCAGCGTGCCTTCTTGAGATAACGGAACATCTCCGAGTCGGTCGAGAGCAGAAGCTGGGTGTCTTCGCCCAGCGTCTTTTCCCACGTCTCGAGCGTGCGGAGGAAGGCGTACAGCTCCGCGTCCTTCGAGTACGCGTTGGCGTAGATCGCCGCAGCCTCGGCATCGGCCGCGCCCTTGAGTTCCTGGGTCTTGCGGAACGCCTCCGAGCGGATGCGCTTGAGTTCGCGCTCCATCTCGCCGCGGATCTCGGCGGCGTGCCCCTGGCCTTCGGAGCGGTTCTTCTCGGCGATCCGCTTGCGCTCGGCGATCATCCGGTCGTAGACCTTCTGCCGCACCGACTCGATGTAGTCGAGCCGCTTGAGGCGCACGTCGGCCAGCTCGATGCCGTACTCGGGCGTGATCGCCGCCGCCTTGCGCAGGATCTCCTCGGCGATGTGGTCCCGGCCGTACTGGATCTGGAACTCCGACTGGTCGGAGACCAGCTCGGCGAGTTCCCCCGTCACCTCGAACGGCCGGTCGGTGGTGCGCACGACCTCGATCAGGTCGTACGCGGCGATCGTGTTCCGCGTCGCGCCGTCGATGATGTCATCGAGCCGCGACTGCGCGCCGCGCTCGTCTCGGACGCGCTGGTAGAACAGCAGCGGGTCGGTGATCCGCCAGCGGGCGTAGGAATCGACGAAGATGTACTTCTTGTCCTTGGTCGGCATCTCGTTGCGGTCGCCGTCCCACTCGAGCCAGCGCTTGTCGAACAGGCGGACCTTGTCGATCAGCGGCACGCGCATGTGCAGACCAGGCTCGGTGATCGGCTCGGGAAGCGCCTTGCCGAGCCGGATGATGATCACCTGATCCTTCTCGGTGACCACGAACAACGTGCTGGAGGCGGCGATCAGCGCGACGACGACGACCAGCGCGATGGCGATCAGTCCACGCATGTCACTTTCCTCCCTTGGCGGCGGCCGGCAGCCCGCCCGGCTTGCCGGAGACGTCCAGCAGCGG